>NZ_JASKYR010000565.1:0-5240 GCF_041028215.1 Streptomyces flavofungini | reverse complement strand
GCCCCGCGGGCACCGCCCTGCCCTCGCCGAGGTCCTGCGCGGCGTGCGCCCGGTCTTCGCGGACTCGGCGGCGGCGCAGGCGGCCCCCCCCCCCCCCCCCCCCCCCCCCCCCCCCCCCCCCCCCCCCCCCCCGGGGSGCAGCGGGCCATCCTCGCCCCGCTGCGGGGCCGCCGGCGGGTGATCGGCGCGGCCGTGTTCCTGCGCCGCCCCGACCGCCCCGCGTTCGAGGTGGACGACCTCCTGGTCGCCGCCCAGCTCGCCACGCACAGCGCGCTCGGCATCGACAAGGCCGTCCTGTACGGCCGCGAGGCGTACATCGCCGACGAGCTCCAGCGCACCATGCTCCCCGAGACGCTGCCGCGCCCGACCGGCGTGCGGCTCGCCTCGCGCTATCTGCCCGCGGCCGAGACCGCCCGGGTCGGCGGCGACTGGTACGACGCGATCCCGCTGCCCGGCAGCCGCGTCGCCCTGGTCGTGGGCGATGTGATGGGGCACTCCATGACCTCGGCCGCGATCATGGGCCAGCTCCGGACGACCGCGCAGACCCTCGCCGGGCTCGACCTGCCGCCGCAGGAGGTCCTGCACCACCTCGACGAGCAGGCCCAGCGGCTCGGTTCGGACCGCATGGCCACCTGCCTGTACGCGGTCTACGACCCGGTGTCGCACCGCATCACCATCGCCAACGCGGGCCACCCGCCGCCCGTCCTGCTGCACCTGGGCGGCCGTGCCGAGGTGCTGCGCGTGCCGCCGGGCGCCCCGATCGGCGTGGGCGGCGTCGACTTCGAGGCCGTCGAGCTGGACGCCCCGGCGGGCGCGACGCTGCTCCTGTACACGGACGGGCTCGTGGAGTCCCGGCTCCGCGACGTCTGGACCGGCATAGAGCAGCTGAGGGAACGTCTCGCCGCCACGGCACAGCTCACCGGGCCGGACCACCCGCCGCCCCTGGAGGCGCTCTGCGACGAGGTGCTCGACATGCTCGGCCCCGGTGACAGGGACGACGACATCGCGCTGCTCGCCGCCCGCTTCGACGGCATCGCGCCGAGCGACGTGGCGTACTGGTTCCTCGAACCGGAGAACGCCACGCCCTCGCGCGCCCGCCGCCTGGCCCGCAGCGCCCTCGCCCGCTGGGGCCTTGAGGAGCTGACGGACTCGGTGGAGCTGCTCGTCAGCGAGGTGGTCACCAACGCCGTGCGGTACGCGTCCCGGCCGATCACCCTGCGGCTGCTGCGGACGGACGTGCTGCGCTGCGAGGTCGGCGACGACGTCCCGCAACTGCCCAGGCTCCGCCAGGCCCGTGCCACGGACGAGGGCGGCCGGGGGCTCTACCTCGTCAACAAGATGGCCAGGCGCTGGGGCGCCACGCGGCTGAGCACCGGCAAGGTCGTCTGGTTCGAGCTGAACCGGAGCTAGCCGCCGCGGGCACCCGCAGCGGGCACCCCGCGTACGCGAAGGCGCCCGGACCCTCCTATGAGGTTCCGGGCGCCTTCCGTCGTTCTCGGCGCCTGCCGTCAGTCGTTGTTCTCGGCGCCTGCCGTCAGTCCCTGCCGAACAGGCCGTCCGGTCCGTCCGGCGGGTCGGCGGTGTCCGACGGGTCGGGCTCCTCGGTCGTGGGCCTGGTCGTCGGGCGCGTCGTCGGTGACGTGGTCGGCGAGTGCGTCGGCGTCCTGGTGGACGGCGACGGCGTCGGTGACTTCGTGGTCGGCTCGTCCTCCGGCTCCGTCGGCTTGTCCGTCGGCTCCTTCGGCGCCTTCGACGTCGGGTCCGGGGGCGGCGCGATGGCGGCGCCCATGTCGGTGTCGAGGTCGAACTCGCTGGGCGAGCCCATCGCGTCGAAGGTGTAGGCGGCCCAGATCTCGGCGGGGAAGCTGCCGCCGTCGACGCGGGGGCGGCCGCCCGCGCCCTTCATGGAGACCTGCTTGTTCTTCTCCGGGGTGTCCGGAGCGCCTTCGCCGAACAGGCCGACGGAGGTGACCAGCTTCGGCGTGTACCCCGTGAACCAGGCCGACTTGTTGTCGTCGGAGGTGCCGGTCTTGCCCGCCACGTCCTGGACGGGGTTGCGCACCGCGTGGCCGGTGCCGTCGTCGACCACGCCGGTCAGGACCGAGGTGAGCGAGTCGGCGGTGCCGCGCTTGACGACCTCTTCGCCGATCGGGTCGGGCAGGTCGACGGTGCGGTCCTTGTGCTCGACGGAGCCGACGAGCGCCGGGGTGACCTTCTTGCCGTGGTTGTCGAGGGTGGCGTACACGCCCGCCATCTCCAGCGGGCTCGCGCCCATGGAGCCGAGGGTCTGCGCGGGCACCGCGGGCAGGCCCTTGACGTTCATGCCGAGTTTGCCCGCCATCTCCATCACCTGGGGCATCCCGACGTCCACGCCCATCTGCGCGAAGACGGAGTTGATGGACTTGTTCATCGCCTTCTGGACGGTGACGGGACCGTAGTCGACGTCGTCCTCGTTCGGCGGCGCGAAGCCGACCTCGCTGCCCCTGACCGGGCGCCTGCTCGTGCCGTCGTAGATGGTGCCCGCGGTGATCGGCTTGCCGTCCTGCGTGGTGGCGCCGTGCTCCAGGGCCGCGGCGAGGATCAGCGGCTTGAAGGTGGAGGCCGACTGGTAGTCGCGGCGGGTGGCGTTGTTCGTGTAGTGCTTCACGTAGTCCTCGCCGCCGTACATGGCGAGGACCTTGCCGGTCTTGGGGTCGACGGACGCGGCGCCCGCCTGGACCCTGGCGTCGGCCTTGTTCTTCTTGCGGTCGAGCCGGTCGTTGAGCTTGTTGTCGACGGCCCTTTCGAGCTGCTTCTGCTTCTTGGGGTCGATGTTCAGGGTGATGGTGTAGCCACCGGCCTCGAACTCGGCCTCGGTGAGGTCGCTGTTGCGCAGGACCTCGCGCTTCGCCTCCTCGACGAGGTAGCCGATCTGGCCCTCGCGGCCGGGCGGCGCCTTGGGGTCCTTGGGCTTGGCGAACTTGTACCCGGCCCGCTTGCCCGCGTCCAGCCAGCCCTCGTCGACCATGTTGTCGAGCACGTAGTTCCAGCGCTGCTTGACGAGCTTCTTGCCGGTCGGCGTCGCGGCGGCCCAGTCGTACTGGCTGGGGGCCTGGAGGAGGGCGGCGAGGTAGGCGCCCTGCCGGACGTTGAGGTCCTGGGCGTCGACGCGGTAGTAGGCCTGGGCGGCGGCCTGGATGCCGTAGGCGCCGCGGCCGTAGTAGCTGGTGTTGATGTAGCCCGCGAGGATCTCGTCCTTGCTCTTCTCGCGGTCCACCTTCAGCGAGACGACCAGTTCCTTCAGCTTGCGGCTGACGGTCTGCTCCTGGCTGAGGTAGTAGTTCTTCACGTACTGCTGGGTGATGGTCGAGCCACCCTGCTTGCCCTTGCCGGTGAGGGTGTTGAGGACGCCTCGGGCGGTGCCCTTGAAGTCGACGCCCTCGTCCTTGTAGAAGGACTTGTTCTCGGCCGCGACGAAGGTCTTCTGGACGTCCTTCGGGACCTTGTCCAGGTCGACGATCTCGCGGTTCACGTCACCGGTGCGCGCGATGACGTCGCCGTTGCTGTACTTGTAGACGTTGCTCTGCTTCTTGGCGAAGTCGTTGCCCTTGGGGATGTCGACCACCAGGTACAGCACGACGAAGCCGAGCATGCCGAGCAGGATGATCCCGAAGAACGCCCCCAGCAGCTTCTTCCAGGTGAAGAAGCGGCGTATGCCGGTGCGCTTGGGCTTGCCCCCGCCGGACGGGCGCCCGCGCGCTGCCCGGCGGGCACCGCGCTGCCGCGCTTGTCGTTCTTCGGCTCGGCCCATGACTGAGAGTGCTCCGCTTCGTCTCGTACGACCCGCACGTCCCGCACCTCTGTGTGCCTCGCGTACGTCTCGTCTTCTCACTGGCAAGTCATCCGGTCGCTAAGTCAGCTCATGAAGCTAACACCGCACCAAGGGACAAAGGTCCTTCGATCCGGTCTTTTCCGGACGTGACAATGAGCACCTGCCCCTTAGGAACCGACGGTCTCAGGGGCCCGAAGGTTGCTCACCAGTTTTACGTCACAGGCTCTGCACCAGGCGTATACACACCACGTATACACACCGTGTAGAGTGCTCCGCATGTCCATTGGCCACACCCTTCTGGGTCTCCTGGAGGCGGGCCCCCGCCACGGCTACGACCTCAAGCGCGCCTTCGACGAGAAGTTCGGGCACGACAAGCCCCTGCACTACGGACAGGTCTACTCGACCATGTCCCGCCTGCTGAAGAACGGCCTCGTCGAGGTCGACGGCATAGAGGCGGGCGGCGGTCCCGAGCGCAAGCGGTACGCGATCACCGAAGCGGGCATCACCGATGTCCAGCGGTGGCTCGCCACCCCGGAGAAGCCCGAGCCCTATCTCCAGTCGACCCTCTACACCAAGGTCGTACTCGCGCTGCTCACCGAGCGCGACGCCGCCGAACTCCTCGATGTGCAGCGCGCCGAACACCTGCGGCTGATGCGCATCCTCACCGACCGAAAGCGCAAGGGCGACCTCGCCGACCAGCTCATCTGCGACCACGCGCTCTTCCATCTCGAAGCCGATCTGCGCTGGCTGGAGCTGACCGCCGCGCGTCTCGGCAAGCTCGCCCAGGAGGTGCGCTCCGCATGACCCCCGCCGGTTCCCTTCTCCAGGCCGAAGGACTCCGCAAGACCTACGGCCCGACCGCCGCGCTCGACGGCGCCGCGTTCTCCATCCACCCCGGCGAGGTCGTCGCCGTCATGGGCCCCTCGGGCTCCGGCAAGTCGACCCTGCTGCACTGTCTCGCCGGGATCGTCCGGCCCGACGAGGGCTCCATCACGTACAACGGCCGCGAACTGACCGGCATGCCGGACACCGCGCTCAGCGCGCTGCGGCGCAGCGAGTTCGGGTTCGTCTTCCAGTTCGGCCAGCTCGTGCCCGAGCTGACCTGCGTCGAGAACGTGGCCCTGCCGCTGCGGCTGAACGGCGCCCGGCGCAAGGAGGCCGAGGCGACCGCCCTGACCTGGATGGAGCGCCTGGAGGTCGCCGACGTCGCCGCCAAGCGGCCCGGCGAGGTCTCCGGCGGCCAGGGCCAGCGCGTGGCCGTCGCCCGCGCGCTCGCCACCAGCCCCCGCGTCGTCTTCGCCGACGAGCCGACCGGCGCCCTCGACTCCCTCAACGGCGAGCGCGTGATGGAGCTCCTGACCGACGCCGCCCGCTCGACCAACGCCGCCGTGGTCCTCGTCACCCACGAGACCCGGGTCGCCGCCTACTC
>NZ_JASKYR010000564.1:0-5364 GCF_041028215.1 Streptomyces flavofungini | reverse complement strand
GGTGTAGGTGTGTCGCGGGTGGTCGAGGACGGCGTGTGTCGGGCCCGATTCGACGACCTTGCCGCCGTTCATCACGTACAGGAAGTCCGACGCCTGGCGGACGATCGCCAGGTCGTGGGTGATGAAGAGGTAGCTGATGCCGCGGTCGGCGCGGAGTTGCTCCAGCAGGTTGAGGATCTGCGCCTGGACCGACATGTCCAGGGCGGACACCGGCTCGTCGCAGATCAGCAGGCGGGGTCCGGCGGCCAGCGCCCGGGCGATGGCGACGCGCTGGCGTTCGCCGCCGGAGAGGGCGGCGGGTCTGCGGCGTGCGTAGTCGCGGTCGAGACCCACGGACTCAAGCAGGTCAGCCACCCGTGCGGCCACGTCCACCGGGCCACCGCTGTGGGCGGTGACGGCTTCCCTGAGGGTCCAGCCGATGGTGCGCATCGGGTTGAGGCTGGAGTAGGGGTCCTGGAACACCGTCTGCACGGTGCCGCGCAGGGTGCGCCGGTCGCGCTCGCTCAGACGGCGCCAGTCGCGTACGGAGACGCCGTCGACGCGGATGTCCCCCGAGGTCGGCGTCTCCAGGCCGACCAGCATGCGGGCCAGGGTGGTCTTGCCCGAGCCCGACTCCCCCACGATGCCGACGCTCTCCCCGGCGCGGACGGTCAGGGACACGTCGTCGACCGCGTGCACGGTGCGGCCCCCGCTCCTGAAGGTCTTCGCGACGTGCTCGACCTCGATCAGCGGGGTTCCGGTGCGGCCGTCGGCGGGCGGGGGCGCGGGTTCGTCCGCGCGGGCCCGCGCCGCGGCCATCTCGGTGCGGATCTCGAGCAGCCGTACGCAACGGGACTCATGGCCGTCCGCGACCGTGCGCAGCGCGGGGACACCGTCGTGGCACACCTCGGCGGCCCACGGGCAGCGGGCGGCGAAGGGGCAGCGGTGCGGCACCTCGGCGGCCGTCGGCACGGAGCCGGGGATGGCCACGAGCCGACGCACCTTGATGTCGGCGGGCGGCTCGGAGAGCAGCAGGCCCTGGGTGTACGGGTGCAGCGGCTCGCGCCGCATCGCGTCGGCCCCGGCGGCTTCGAGGAGGGTCCCCGCGTACAGCACGTGGACGCGGTCGCAGGTGGCGAAGGCGACCCGGAGGTCGTGCGTGATCAGGATCAGGCTCATGCCGCGGGCGCGCTGGATGCGTTTGATCAGGCCGAGCACCTCGCGCTGGGTGACCACGTCCAGTGCCGTGGACGGCTCGTCCGCGATGAGCACCTGGGGGTCGCGGGCCAGCGCGGCGGCGATGGCGACGCGCTGGCGCATGCCGCCGGAGAGCTGGAAGGGGTAGCGGTCGGCCACGGAGGCGTCGGTGATGCCGACCTCGGCGAGGCGTCGCACGGACTCCGCGCGGCGCTCGGCGCGGCTCCGGCGGCGCCCCGGGGCCAGTGACTCGCCGAGGATGTGGCCGATGCGCATCACCGGGTTGAGCATGGTGAAGGGGTCCTGCATGACGGTGCCGATCTCGCTGCCGCGGATCGCTCGCCAGTCGCGCTCGGTGTTCTCCAGGAGGTTGCGGCCGCCGTACTCGGCGCTGCCGCTCACGACGACGCCGGGTGGCAGAAGCCCGGTCAGCGCCTTGGCCGTCATCGATTTGCCGCTGCCCGATTCACCGACCACGGCGAGGCTCTCGCCCGCCGCCAGGTCGAACTCGTTGGCGGCGACGATCGTCCCCGCACTGCCCTGCCCCGCGCGTGCGATCCTCATCCCGCGCACGCGCAGCACCGGCGCCCCGGGTATGTGCGGTTGCTCGGTCGGCTCCGGCTCCGTCTCGGTCTCCGTCTCCGTCTCCGTCTCCGGCTCCGTCATCGGGATGCTCCTCGGCTCGAAATCTTCTCGAAGGTCCAGTCGCCGATCAGGTTGGTCGCGGTGGCGGTGAGGATGATGGCCACGCCGGGCGCGATGGTGGCGACCGGGTTGGCGAACAGCAGCGCCTGGCTCTCGGCCAGCATCTGACCCCAGTCCGGGGTGCCCGGTTCGGCGCCGACGCCGAGGAAGGACAGACCGGCCAGGGCGATGAGCGAACCGGCGAAGACCAGGAAGGTGTTCGCGAAGGCGGTGGCGGCGACGTTGGGCCAGATGTGCAGGAACATGATGCGCCGGTCCCGTACCCCGAGCGTCTTGGCGACCTCGACGTAGGGGCGGGACATCTGCTCCAGGGTGGCGGCGCGGATCACCCGGGTGTCCAGGGGCACCGACAGGATGCCGAGCAGGACCACCGCCGTCCAGTAGCCGCCGCCCAGCGCACCGGCGACGACGATGATGACCAGCAGCGCGGGCATGGCCACCATGAGGTCGACCCAGCGCATGACCGCGAAGTCCACCACGCCGCCGCGGTAGCCCGAGAGCAGGCCGAGGATGTTGCCGAGGACCAGGGCGCCGACGGCGATCGCCAGGGGTCCGACGACCGCGGACCGGGCGCCCGCCATGAGGCGGGAGAGGATGTCGCGGCCCAGGGGGTCGGTGCCGAGCCAGTGCTCCGCGCTGGGTCCCGCCGAGCCCGAAAGGACGTCCTGCGCCCGTGGGTCGTAGGGCGCGAGCAGCGGCCCGAACAGCACCATGGCCACCATGACCGCGAGGACGAGGAAGCAGATGGCGACGGGCAGCGACTTCAGCCGCCGCCTGGTGGGAGAGACGTCTTCGGCCATCACGAGCGCCTTTCGAATCGGATCCGCGGGTCGATCGCCACGTAGGCGAGGTCGGTCAGCAGATTGGCCGTGATGATGATCGTCGCGATGAGGAGGGTGAGCCCCTGGATCATCGGCAGGTCACTGGTCCCGGCGGCCTGCACCAGGAGTTCGCCGAGCCCGCCGATGGAGAAGGTGCTCTCCACCAGGACGGCGCCGGTGACGAAGTACGTCAGGAGGACGCCGCTGACGGTGACCACCGGGATCAGCGCGTTGCGCAGCAGATAGCGCAGCATGATCCGCCGTGTGGCGATGCCGCGGGCGCGGGCGAAGGTCACGTAGTCCTGGTTCAGTACGCCGATCATCGAGGCCCGGGTGTGGCGCAGGAGGAAGGCGGAGACGGTCAGGGCGAGCGCCACGGCGGGCAGCGTCAGGTGCCACAGCTCGTCGAGGAGGCCCTCGCCCTTTCCGGCCGCGGGGAACAGCGGCGTCAGGACCGCGAAGAGGTACAGCAGCAGGATGCCGAGGACGAACGGCGGGGTGCTCAGGGCCACCACGGCTCCGGCGACCAGGCCGCGGTCCAGGGCCTGGCGCTGCTTGAGCGCGGCGATGACACCGGGCACGACGCCGAACAGCAGGGACAGCGCGTAGGCGTAGCCGCCGAGGAGGACCGAGGAGCCGAAGCGGGCGCCGATCTCGTCGGTGACGGGCAGGGTGGTCTGCGTCGACGCCCCGAAGTCGAGGTGCAGCGCGTCCTTGGCCCAGAGCCAGTACTGGGTGAGGAACGGTTCGTCGAGGTGGTGCTGCTTCCTGAGGGTGGCCACCAGCTCGGGTGAGCTGGGCCGGCCACCGAGCAGGGCGTCCACGGCGTCGCCGGGCGCGATGTGGACCAGGGAGAACACCGCGAAGGAGAGCACGACGAGCAGCACGGCCATCGCGACGAGGCGTCTGGCGATGAAGGCGAGGGTGGACTTGAGGCTCATTCCGCCACCACGTTCAGCGCCCACGGCATGTTCATCGTGTAGCTGTCGAAGCCCGCGATGCCGTACTTCAGGGAGGCGTAGTGCGCGCCCTCCGCGTACAGCGGTACGTACGGCACGTCCCTGCCCAGGTGTTTGAGCAGGTCGGTGTAGATCCGCAGGCGCTGTGCGGGCCGTTGCGCGGTGAGTCCGGAGGCGATGAGTTCGTCGATCCTCGGCGGTGTGTAGTTGGCGAGGTTCAGGCCGCCCTGGGCGGTGTTGGCCTTGCCCAGGAAGATGGAGTCGAAGCTGGGGTCGGGCGAGCACGCGCCGGTCTCGGCGGCGGTCACGGGCCGCTGGTGGGCCGGTCCGGTGGCCTTGGAGGCCCAGGCGGTGTCGTTCATGCTCTGTATCCTGAGGTTGATGCCGACCTTCTTGAGCTGATCGACGATCACTTCCACGGTGGGCGTGAAGGACTGGGCGGTCACGAAGGTGCCGCTGAATCCGTGGGGCACCTTGGACTTGGCCAGTTCGGCCTTGGCCTTGGCGATGTCGTGCTCGTACGTGGGCACGGTGGCCAGGGCCTTGTCGACCCGCTCCTCGCTGCCGAGGGGGCGCATGAGGAGCGGCGAGATCAGGGTCTGGAGCGGCGCTCCGGCGCGTCCCTGGGTGGAGGCGACGACGGCCTCGCGGTCCAGGGCGTAGGCGACCGCCCGCCGCACGTGCGCGTCGTCCCACGGCGCCGTCCTGGTGGGCAGGCTGAGCAGCGCTGTCGCACAGGTCGCCACGGTGGTCACGGTGTTCTTGCCCGCGGTGGCGTCGAAGGCCTTCGGTGAGCCGACTCCCGGTGCCAGGTCGATCTCGCCGGAGCGCAGCGCGAGCGCGAGGCTGTTGTCCTCGGAGTAGGACGTGACCGAGATCCTGCCGACGGCGGGTCTGCCGCCCCAGTAGTGCTCGTTGACGGTGAGTTCCATGCCGCTGGTGGGGTTCAGGCTGTCGAACTTCCAGGGTCCGGTGGCGACCACCAGTGTCCCGGGCTGTCCGAACGTCGCCTTGTGGGCCTCGGCGTGCTTCTTCTGGAAGACGCCCGACCAGAACATCGCGGGGGTGTACTTCCAGGAGGCGTCGGGGGTCTTGAGGGTGACGCGGACCGTGTGCTCGTCCGGGGTGGAGATGTCCGCGACGTTGGCGTAGTAGTGGGCCCGCGCACTGCCCCTGGCCCGGTAGTAGTTCCAGGAGTACCGCACGTCCTCGGAGGTCAGCGGCGAGCCGTCGGAGAACTTCACGCCCCGGCGCAGGTGGTACTCGTAGACCGTGGTGCTCTTCTGTTCGTAGCCGGTGGCCAGCCAGGGTTCGAGGCGTCCGTCGTGGCCGACCCGGAGGAGGCTCTCCAGGCCCAGGGAGTTGGTGTAGAGACCCGCTCCCAGGTTCCTGTTGGGGTCCAGGGTGGGTATCGCGCCGAGCACACCCACCTTGAGGCGCCCGATCCGCTGCTTCGACACCGACTCGCCGGGGCCTGCACTCCGCTTCGTGACCACCTTGCCGGGGCCGCCGGTGCCTTCGGGGCGGTGGCCGGCGCAGGCGGCGGCCCCGAGGACCAGCACGCCGGCCATGGCGAGCGCGGGCAGGCGCGCCCTGCCTGGTGGGACGTTCAGGTGGGACTTCATGGTGACTCCGGGTTCGATCGGGGTGCCGGTGAGTCATGAGGGGAGCGGCTCGGCGCCGAGTGGCGGGCCGCCAGGGGT
>NZ_JASKYR010000563.1:0-5067 GCF_041028215.1 Streptomyces flavofungini | reverse complement strand
ATATAACCCCCTCTACGTCCAGGAGCACTCATGCGAACCCGGAGCCGACGGAGGCCGCGCGCGCTCGCCGCGGCCGCCGCAGGGACGCTGCTCGCCCCACTGATCACCGGCTGCTGGGCCGGCGCCGGCGGGACCGGTTCAGGCGACTCCCTCAACGTCCTGATGGTGAACAACCCGCAGATGGTGGAGTTGCGCAAGCTGACCGCCGAGCACTTCACCAAGGAGACGGGCATCAAGGTGAACTTCACCGTGCTGCCCGAGAACGACGTCCGCGACAAGATCAGTCAGGACTTCGCCAACCAGGCGGGCCAGTACGACGTCGCCACCCTCAGCAACTACGAGATACCCATCTACGCGAAGAACGGCTGGCTGCACGAGGTCGGTTCCTACGCGCGCAAGGACACCGCGTACGACGAGAAGGACATCCTGCCGCCGATGCGCCAGTCCCTCACCGGGGAGGACGGCAAGCTCTACGGACAGCCCTTCTACGGAGAGTCGTCCTTCCTGATGTACCGCAAGGACGTCTTCAAGAAGGCCGGCCTGAAGATGCCCGCGCATCCCACCTGGCAGCAGGTCGCCGACCTCGCCGCGAAGGCGGACGGCGCGGAGAAGGGCATGAAGGGCATCTGCCTGCGCGGTCTGCCCGGCTGGGGCGAGGTCATGGCACCCCTGACCACCGTCGTGAACACCTTCGGCGGCACCTGGTTCGAGAAGGACTGGACGGCGCGCCTCGACTCCCCCGAGTTCAAGAAGGCGACCCGCTTCTACGTGGACCTCGTGCGCGAGCACGGCGAGTCGGGCGCCGCCCAGTCCGGGTACGCCGAGTGCCTCAACAACCTCACCCAGGGCAAGACCGCCATGTGGTACGACGCGACGGCCGCCGCCGGTTCGCTGGAGTCCGCCAAGTCGCCGGTCAAGGGCAAGATCGGCTACGTCTCCGCCCCGGTGGCGAAGACCGAGAACTCCGGCTGGCTCTACACCTGGGCCTGGGGCATGCAGAAGGCCTCCCGCAACCCGGACAAGGCGTGGAAGTTCATCTCCTGGGCCTCCGGCAAGGAGTACGAGAAGCTCGTCGGCGAGAAGATCGGCTGGTCGAACGTCCCCGCGGGCAAGCGCGCCTCCACCTACGCGAACCCCGCGTACCGCGAGGAGGCCGCCGCCTTCCAGGACGTCACCCGCTCCGCCATCGAGGGAGCGAGGCCCCGCGACCCCGGCGTACAGCCCCGGCCCGCGCCCGGCATCCAGTTCGTCGGCATCCCCGAGTTCACCGACCTCGGCACCAAGGTCTCCCAGGAGATCAGCGCGGCCATCGCCGGGCGCCAGTCCGTCGATTCGGCCCTGGACAAGGCACAGGAGCTCGCCGAGAAGATCTCCGAGGAGTACGAGGGACGATGACCGCCACCGTGAGCACCACCACCGCAGGGCCCGCGCGCGTGCCCACCGCGCAGACACCACCGCGCTCGGGACGGCTGCGCGCCTGGGCCACCAGGGCACCGCTGCTCCCCGCCCTGATCTTCATGATCGCCGTCACCCAGCTGCCCTTCGTGGCGACCCTGGTGATCTCCTTCTTCGACTGGAACGCCCTCTACCCCGACGCCCGCAGCTTCGCCTGGTTCGAGAACTACACCGAGGTCCTCACCGACCCCGACCTGCGCAAGTCCGTGCTGACCACGATCCTGCTCACCGCCTCCGTGGTGCTTGCGAGCCTGGTCATCGGCCTCGGCCTCGCGCTGCTCCTCGACCGGAAGTTCAAGGGGCGCGGGTTCGTCCGTACGCTGCTCATCGCACCGTTCCTGCTGGTGCCCGTGGCCGCCGCGCTGCTGTGGAAGCACGTGCTCTACAACCCCGAGTACGGCCTCTTCAACGGCCTGCTGCACTGGGTGGGCGGCGACTCCGCGGCGCAGCCGGACTGGATCTCCAACACCCCGCTGCTTGCCGTCGAGGCCTCCCTGGTGTGGCAGTGGACGCCCTTCATGATGCTGATCCTGCTCGCCGGGCTCCAGAGCCGCGACAGCGAGCTGATCGAGGCGGCCCGGATGGACGGGGCGAACGACTGGCAGGTCTTCCGCCATCTGACCCTGCCGCACCTGCGCCGCTACCTCGAACTGGGCGCGCTGCTCGGCTCGATCTACATCGTGCAGAACTTCGACGCCGTCTTCACCATCACCTCGGGCGGCCTCGGCACCGCCAACCTGCCCTACACCGTCTACCAGAGCTTCTACCAGGCGCACGAGAACGGACTGGCCTCCGCGGCCGGGGTACTCGTCGTCATCGGCTCACTGATCATCGCGACCTTCGCCCTGCGGGTCGTCTCGTCCCTGTTCCGTGAGGAGGCGTCCCGCTGATGGCCGCAACCGCGGTGAAGACCGCCACTACGGAGAAGACCCCCGAGGTGAAGGCCCGGCCACGCGCGCGTGGCGCCTCGCTGGGCCTCGTCGCCTGGCTCGCCGGTCTGCTGTTCTTCCTGCCCATCGCCTGGATGGTGCTGACCTCCTTCCACTCGGAGGAGGACGCCGCCACCAACCCGCCCTCGCTGGCCGCCTCGCTCACCCTGGACGGCTACCGGGACTTCTTCGGGTCCGGCGGCGGCGCGAGCCCCTGGCCCTCGCTGATCAACTCCACGGTGGCCTCGCTCGCCTCGACGCTGCTCGTGCTCGTGCTGGCCCTGCCCGCCGCGTACGCCCTGTCGATCAGGCCGGTGAAGAAGTGGACGGACGTCCTGTTCTTCTTCCTCTCCACCAAGATGCTGCCGGTCGTGGCGGGCTTGCTGCCGATCTACCTGTTCGCCAAGAACACCGACTTCCTCGACAACATCTGGCTGCTCGTCATCCTCTACACCTCGATGAACCTGCCGATCGCGGTGTGGATGATGCAGTCCTTCCTCGCCGAGGTGCCGAAGGCCGTCATCGAGGCCGCCCAGATCGACGGGGCGCGGCTGCCCACCATCCTGGCGCGCGTGGTGGCGCCGATCGCGCTGCCCGGCATCGCCGCGACCTCCCTGATCTGCTTCATCTTCAGCTGGAACGAGCTGCTGTTCGCCCGGGTGCTGACCGGCGTCGTCGCCCAGACCGCACCCGTCTTCCTGACCGGCTTCATCACCAGCCAGGGCCTGTTCCTGGCCAAGGTGTGCGCCGCGTCGCTCGTGATCTCCCTGCCGGTGCTCGCCGCGGGGTTCGCCGCCCAGGACAAGCTGGTCCAGGGCCTTTCGTTGGGAGCTGTGAAATGAAGGCCGCGATCGTCGAGTCGGTGGGCAAGGTCGTCGTCGGCGAGGTGCCCGACCCGACGCCCGGCCCCCGCGAGGTCGTCCTGGAGGTCGCCGCGTGCGGCCTGTGCGGCACCGACCTGCACATCCTCCAGGGCGAGTTCGCCCCGACGCTGCCCCTGGTGCCGGGCCACGAGTTCGCGGGGACCATCGTCGCCCTCGGCAAGGACGTACGCGAGCTCGCCGTCGGCGACCGGGTCGCCGTGGACCCCTCGCTGCACTGCCACGAGTGCCGCTCCTGCCGGGTGGGGCGCGGCAACATGTGCGAGCGGTGGGCCGCGATCGGGGTGACCACCGCGGGCGGCGCCGCCCAGTACGCCAAGGCGCCCGTCGCCAACTGCGTGCGCCTGCCCGACCATGTGCGCACCCAGGACGCCGCCCTGATCGAGCCGCTCTCCTGCGCGGTGCGCGGCTACGACGTCCTGCGCTCGCAGCTCGCCTCGCACGTGCTGATCTACGGCTCGGGCACGATGGGCCTGATGATGCTGGAACTGGCCAAGCGGACCGGCGCGGCCAGCGTCGACGTGGTCGACCTCAACCCCGAGCGGCTCGCGACGGCCAAGCGGCTCGGCGTCTCGGCGTCGGCCGCCGGGGCCGACGAGCTCGACCGGCCCGAGGGCTGGGACGTGGTCATCGACGCGACGGGCAACGCCGCCGCCATCCAGGACGGCCTCGGCCGGGTCGCGAAGGCGGGCACGTTCCTCCAGTTCGGTGTCGCGGACTACGCCACACGCGTGGAGATCGACCCGTACCGCATCTACAACCAGGAGATCACCATCACCGGGTCGATGGCGGTCCTGCACAGCTATGAGCGGGCGGCCGAGCTGTTCGCGGCGGGCGTCCTCGACCCGGAGGTCTTCATCAGCGACCGGGTGCCGCTGGACGACTACCCGCGGGCGCTGGACCAGTTCGCCTCCGGGGTCGGCCGGAAGATCATCGTCACGCCGTGACGCTGGAACGCCGTGACGCCGGAAAGCCGTGATACGGGAAGCCGTGACACGGGAAACGGCGGCGCGGGGAACCGCGACCACGCCGTAATCCGGTGTCGCGCGGGCATGGCCGGGGCCTAGGCTCCCGGCCATGCCGAGACCCCATGGATTCACCTACGCGCGGCGCCCCGACGGGAGCGTCACGATCACGCACGGCGAGCGCGCCGCCTCGACGCTGCGCGGCGAGCGCGCCGAGCGGTTCCTCGCCGAGGTCGAGGGCGACGACCCCCAGCTGGTGATGGCCCGCTGGACGGGCAACTACAAGCGCGGCAACGAACGGACCGCGCGGAACCACCCGCGCAACCGCTGAGCGGCGCCGGGAAAACCGGCGGAAAAACCTGCCGCGGGTAAGGGAACGGTAAAGCGGGGTCGTTCGTTACCCCTGGCATGACAGCTATGACCCCTGGCTCGAACATCCCGCTGACCGCCGCCCGTGTGGCGGTGGACGTCGCCGCCCCGGTGCGGCTCGACGTATCGGGCCTGCTGCTCACCGCCGACGGCAAGGTGCGCTCCGACGACGATTTCATCTTCTTCAACCAGCCCTCGGGCCCCGGTGTGACCTATCAGTCGGGCGGCGGCACCACCCCCGACAAGATCACCGTGGACACGGCGGCCGTGCCGCCCGGCATCGAGAAGATCGTCGTCACCGCGAGCCCGGACGCGGCGGGCCAGACCTTCCAGGGCATCGAGCCCACCGCCACGATCCGCGACGCGGACAGCGGTTCCGTGCTCGCCACGTTCACGCCGCCGCAGCTCGGCGCCGAGACGGCCCTGGTGGTCGTCGAGATCTATCTGCGCAACGGCGCGTGGAAGGCC
>NZ_JASKYR010000562.1:0-4505 GCF_041028215.1 Streptomyces flavofungini | reverse complement strand
CTGGTCCGTTGCAACAACCGCCGTACGACCCGCTGCGCGGCCTGCGCGGAGATCTACCGCCGCGACACCTTCCACCTGATCACCTCCGGCCTGCGCGGCGGCAAGGGCGTCCCCGAACGCGTCGCCGCCCACCCCCGCGTCTTCGCCACCTTCACCGCCCCCGGCTTCGGCCCGGTCCACAACCGCCCCACCGGCCCGGCCCGAACCGTCCGCCACTGCCGCTGCGGCGCCCTCCACGACCAGGACGACGCTGCCCTCGGCACCCCGCTCGACCCTGACACCTACGACTACGAAGCAGCCGTGCTCAGGAACGCACACGCAGGCGCGCTCTGGCGGCGCTTCTCCACCTACCTCCGCCGGGAAGTCGCCAAGCGCGCCGGGCTCACACAACGCGACTTCCGCGACCACGCCCGCATCTCCTTCGCCAAGGTCGCCGAGTACCAGAAGCGTGGCGCCGTCCATTTCCATGCGGTCATCCGCATCGACGGCCCCGAGGGCGGCGACACCCCGCCTCCCGCCTGGGCAACCGCCGAGCTGCTGACCGATGCCATCCGCGCCGCCGCGACTGCTGCCCGTGTGGACGGCCCGGTGATCGACGGGCGCCCGCACACCTTCGCCTTCGGCCGCCAGCTCGACGTACGCACCATCCGGTCCGCCGATTTTGACGGTAGCCAGGAGCTGACTGAGCGGGCCGTCGCCGCGTACATCGCCAAGTACGCGACCAAGGGCGCCGAGACTGCCACGGGTGCGCTCGACCGGCCGCTGAAGTTCCTCGCCGAACTTGCCCAGCTCGACATCAGCGACCACGCCCGCCGCGTGATCCGTACCGCATGGACCCTCGGCGCCCGCAAGGAGCTGGAAGAACTCCGGCTCCGGGCCTGGGCCCACATGCTCGGCTTCCGCGGTCACTTTTCCACCAAGTCCCGGCGCTACTCGACCACCCTTGGAGCCCTCCGCACGGCCCGCGCCGAATGGCGAGCGGCTCAGGCCGCAGCAGCCAGCGCGGCACGGACCACCTCCGAAAATCCGGAAGGGGTCACGACGCTCGTCCTCGCCCACTGGGTGTACGCAGGAACCGGCCTCACCGACACAGAAGCCTGGCTCGCCGAGACTCTCGAACCCGCCCTCGGAACAGAAGGAGAACCGACCCGTGGCTGAGTCCAGTTCCGCTGTGGCCGTCCTGGAGGCGGCTGACCCCTCCGCAGTGCTGCTGACCGTCGAGGAGGCGGCTCGACGGCTGCGCATCGGTCGCACGACCGCCTTCCGGCTCGTCCTTGCCGGAGAGATCGAATCGGTGACCGTCGGGCGGCTGCGCAGGGTTCCCGCCGATGCTCTGCCCGCTTTCGTGGCCAAGCTGCGGCACCGTCCCGCAGAAGCGGCCTGAGGCGGACGGCGTGACAGAGACGAAGCGCACACGTCAGCCCAATGGGGCCTCGTCCATCTACTTCGGTAAGGACGGCAAATGGCATGGCCGCGTGACGGTCGGTGTCCGTGATGACGGGAAGCCTGACCGCCGCCACATCGAGCGGAAGACGAAGGCCGAAGTCACGAAGGCCGTTCGCGAGATGGAGAGGGCGCGCGATGACCGGAAGCTTCGGAAGCCGGGCAAGGGCTGGACCGTCCAGGGCTGGCTTGAACACTGGGTCGAAAACATCGCCAAGCCGTACGTCTCCGAGAACACGTACGACGGGTACGAGGTCGACGTTCGCGTACACCTCGTGCCCGGCCTGGGCGCCCACAAGCTCGACCGCCTGGAGCCTGAGCACCTCGAACGCTTCTACCGGAAGATGCAGAACGCGGGGAGCTCCGCCGGTACGGCTCACCATGTCCACCGGACGATCCGGGTCGCTCTCGGTGAAGCCGTGCGGCGCGGGCATGTCCCGACCAACGTGGCCGAGATCGCCAAGGCTCCGCGGATCGAAGAAGAGGACATCGAGCCTTACACGATTGAGGAGGTACAGAGTCTGCTTGTGGAAGCGGCCAAGCTTCGCAATAGCGCTCGCTGGGGTCGTCGCTCTGGCGCTCGGCCTCCGGCAGGGAGAAGCGCTTGGGCTGCACTGGGAAGACGTGGACCTGGAGGCGGGTTACGTCCGCATCCGTAAGAACCGGCTCCGGCCGAAGTACCGGCACGGCTGCGGAGACGGTGAGCCGTGCGGCAGGAAGGCCGGGTACTGCCCTCAGCGTGCGCAGATCCGCCGCGAGCACAAGTCCACGAAGTCCCGTGCCGGACGGCGCACGGTCGGCCTGCCCGATCCACTGATCAAGCTCCTCCGTCAGCACCAGGAGGAGCAGGAGCGGGAACGGATCGCTGCCGGTGGCGACTGGGAGGACAAGGGGTACGTCTTCGCCTCGCCGACTGGCGGCCCTCTTAGTCCCAACACGGACTATCACCTGTGGAAGCGACTGCTCCGGTATGCGGGCGTACGTGACGGTCGCCTCCATGACGCACGACACACCGCCGCGACCGTACTTCTGCTCCTCGGCGTCCCGGATGTCGTGGTGGACGCGATCATGGGATGGGAGCCCGGGGGAGCGGCTCGGATGCGGGCCCGGTACATGCATGTCACCGGGCCGATGCTGCGAAAGGTCGCCCAGCAAGTCGGAGGCGCGCTCTGGGAGCCGCAGAAGGCCGACTGAGACGGAAACTGAGACGGGCGTACGCCAGAGGGCCGGACCACTTTCGCGGTCCGGCCCTCTGATCAGGCGGAGGATACGAGATTCGAACTCGTGAGGGGTTGCCCCCAACACGCTTTCCAAGCGTGCGCCCTAGGCCACTAGGCGAATCCTCCGCCGCAAACAATACAAGACGTTGGAGGGTGCTCGCGAACACGATCCACTCGGCGGCTCCCGAGATCGGATCGAGGGTGGCGCGAGGTCGGGAGCGGTGGGGTCCGGCGTCGCTTCCGGGGCCGGGTATCCGCTAGGGTGGGCGTCAGCCCCTCACGTGGCGCTATCTGACTGAACTCCCCCAGGGCCGGAAGGCAGCAAGGGTAGGTCGGCTCTGGCGGGTGCGTGGGGGGCGCTTTGCGTTCGGGCGGTCCGGGTTGTCAGTGGTCGCCATTAACCTCGTATGTGTGTCGTCTCTCGCGCTGTACCGCCGCTATCGCCCGGAGTCGTTCGCCGAGGTCATCGGGCAGGAGCATGTAACCGACCCGTTGCAGCAGGCGCTGCGCAACAACCGGGTCAATCACGCCTACCTGTTCAGTGGTCCGCGCGGCTGCGGCAAGACGACCAGCGCGCGCATCCTGGCCCGCTGCCTCAACTGTGAGCAAGGTCCCACGCCGACTCCCTGCGGCGAGTGCCAGTCCTGCCGGGACCTGGCTCGGAACGGGCCGGGTTCGATCGACGTCATCGAGATCGACGCGGCGTCGCACGGTGGTGTGGACGACGCCCGTGACCTGCGCGAAAAGGCCTTCTTCGGCCCGGCGTCGAGCCGGTACAAGATCTACATCATCGACGAGGCCCACATGGTCACGTCGGCGGGGTTCAACGCGCTGCTCAAGGTGGTCGAGGAGCCTCCGGAGCACCTCAAGTTCATCTTCGCGACGACCGAGCCCGAGAAGGTCATCGGCACGATCCGCTCGCGGACCCACCACTACCCCTTCCGGCTCGTGCCCCCCGGCACGCTCCGCGACTATCTGGGCGAGGTCTGCGGACGCGAGCAGATGGCCGTCGAGGACGGTGTGCTGCCGCTGGTCGTGCGGGCGGGCGCCGGTTCCGTGCGTGACTCCATGTCCGTCATGGACCAGCTCCTCGCCGGAGCCGCCGAAGACGGTGTGACATACGCCATGGCGACCTCCCTCCTCGGCTACACGGACGGCTCGCTGCTCGACTCCGTGGTCGAGGCCTTCGCCTCCGGGGACGGGGCGGCGGCCTTCGAGGTCGTGGACCGCGTCATCGAGGGCGGCAACGACCCACGGCGCTTCGTCGCCGACCTCCTGGAGCGGCTGCGCGACCTCGTCATCCTCGCCGCGGTGCCCGACGCCGCGGAGAAGGGGCTCATCGACGCCCCCGCCGACGTCGTGGAGCGGATGCAGGCGCAGGCCGGTGTCTTCGGCGCCGCCGAGCTCAGCCGCGCCGCCGACCTGGTCAACGAGGGCCTGACCGAGATGCGCGGCGCCACCTCGCCGCGGCTCCAGCTGGAGCTGATCTGCGCGCGCGTGCTGCTCCCCGCCGCCTATGACGACGAGCGTTCCGTCATGGCCCGCCTCGACCGCCTGGAGCGCGGGGGGAACTTCGTCCCCGGCGGCCAGGGCCCCGCACCCGCCATGGGGTACGTCCCGGGCCCCGAGGTCCACGCGGGCGTGCAGCAGCCGGGGGTTCCCATGCCTCCCGCCGGGCCCCCGCAGGTTCCTCACGTGTGCGCAGAGCGCTCCGGTGCCCCAGGGCCCGCCCGTGCCGCCGGGCGGCGGTCCCGCCGCCGCGCGCGCGGCGGTACGAGGGCCGGGCGGTGCGGCGGCCCCGTCGCAGGGCGACGCCGCCCCGCAGGCCGCCGCCGCTCAGAC
>NZ_JASKYR010000561.1:0-5322 GCF_041028215.1 Streptomyces flavofungini | reverse complement strand
CTGCTCGGCGACGGACGCGGTCTGGAGCCGCGCGGCCGGGCCGCCCTCGAACAGGAGATCCTGGCCGCGGKGCGCCGCGCGGACGGCGCCGAGCAGGCGGTCACGGCCGCGCGCGGGGTGCGGCGCAGGGAGCTGTTCCGTACGGCCGCCGAGGACCTCATCGGCTCCTACGGCACGGAGGACCGCCCCGCCGAGAAGGACCCCGGCGCGCTGGTGGACCGCGTGGGCGACGCGATCTCCGATCTGACGGCGGCCACCCTCGCGGGCACGCTGCGCGCGGTCGTCCGGGACGGCTGGGGCGACACGCTGCCGACCCGGTTCGCCGTCATCGGCATGGGCCGCTTCGGCGGCCACGAGATGGGCTACGGCTCGGACGCCGACGTCCTCTTCGTCCACCGGCCGCACGAGGGCGCCGACGAGCAGGAGGCGGCGAAGGCCGCGGCCAGGGTGGTGGCGGAGATGCGCAGGCTGCTCCAGATCCCCTCCGCCGACCCCCCGCTCCTCATCGACGCGGACCTGCGCCCGGAGGGCCGCAGCGGCCCCCTGGTCCGCACGCTCAAGTCCTACGAGGCCTACTACCGCCGCTGGTCCCTCGGCTGGGAGGCGCAGGCGCTGCTGCGGGCCGAACCGGTCGCGGGCGACGAGGAGCTCGGCCGCGCCTTCATCGAGCTGGCCGACCCCTTGCGCTATCCCGCGACGGGCCTCGGCGACGACGCGGTCCGCGAGATCCGCCGCCTCAAGGCACGCATGGAGGCGGAGCGGATGCCGCGCGGCACGGACCCCACGCTCAACGCCAAACTGGGCCGCGGCGGCCTCTCCGACATCGAGTGGACCGTCCAGCTCCTGCAACTGGAACACGGCCACGCGGAGCCCGGCCTGCGCACGACCCGCACCCGCGAGGCCCTGGCCGCGGCCCACGCCGCGGGCCTCATCCCGGCCCAGGACGCCGCGACACTGGACGAGGCCTGGGTCCTCGCCTCCCGCGTCCGCAACGCGGTCATGCTGGTCCGCGGCCGAGCGGGCGACACCTTCCCCTCGGACGGCCGCGAACTGGCGGCGGTCGCCCGCTACCTGGGCTACGACCCGGGCCACGTGGGCGACATGCTGGACGACTACCGCCGCATCACCAGGCGCGCCCGGGGGGTCATGGAGGAGCGGTTCTACGGAGGGTGATGGGCGGGCGCGGGCCGCGTCAGGCCTTCGCCGGGAGTGGTCCGGCCTCGCGCATCGCCACCTCGCGCGGCAGTGCGTACGGCAGGGCGCCGTACCACACGCGGGCCACCAGGAAGCCGAAGGCCAGGCAGATCATGCCCCCCACGGCGTCCAGCCAGAAGTGGTTGGCCGTGGCGACGATGACGACGAGGGTGGTCGCGGGGTAGAGCAGCCCCAGAATCCTGGCCCAGGGGGCCGAGGCGAGGGCGAAGATGGTCAGGCCGCACCAGAGCGACCAGCCGATGTGCATGGACGGCATCGCCGCGTACTGGTTCGACATGTTCTTCAGGTTGCCCGAGGCCATCGAGCCCCAGGTGTGATGGACCACGACCGTGTCGATGAAGTCGGAGCCGGTCATCAGGCGCGGTGGTGCCAGGGGGTAGAGGTAGTAGCCGAGCAGCGCCACCGCCGTGGTGGCGAAGAGGGCCAGGCGGGTCGCCGCGTACCGCCCGGGATGGGCACGGAACAGCCAGACCAGGACACCCAGCGTCACGACGAAATGCAGCGTCGCGTAGTAGTAGTTCATGCCGACGATCAGCCATGTCACCGAGTCCACCGCGTGGTTGACGCCGCGCTCGACGGCGATCCCGAGATGCTGCTCGACGCTCCACAGCCAGTCCGCGTTGCGCAGGGCCTCGGACTTCTGTTCCGGGACCGCGTTGCGGATCAGTGAGTACGTCCAGTAACTCACCGCGATCAGGAGGATCTCGAACCAGAGCCTGGGGCGGCGCGGGCTCCGGAACCGGTGAAGACGGCGCACGGGATTTAGCCCATTGCGGTCCTCTTCCTCGCCCGCGATGGGTGATGAGGCGGGGCCCTGCCGGCCCTCAAGTGTCGTCACGATCGTCTCACCCATAGACACAGAGTCTGCCAGATCCCCGGTCCTCGACCGATCATCCCCTGGTCGGGTTCGGCCCGCATTCTCTACACCGTGAGAACGACCCCGCACCCCCCGAATTCCCTAGGGGCGCCTGGGCGCCGAGGCGGTTGAACCTCGAACGACCAGTTCCGGCATGAAGACGAATTCGCTGTGCGGGGCCGGGGTGCCGCCGATCTCCTCAAGGAGCGTACGCACCGCCGCCTGACCCATGGCCGGAACCGGCTTGCGCACCGTGGTCAGGGGCGGGTCGGTGAAGGCGATCAGGGGCGAGTCGTCGAAGCCGACCACGGAGACGTCGTCGGGGACCTCCAGGCCGCGCCGCCGCACCGCGCGGATCGCGCCCAGCGCCATCATGTCGCTGGCGCACGCGAGAGCGGTGCAGCCCCGGTCGAGCAGCGCGGACGCGGCGGCCTGACCGCCCTCCAGGGTGTAGAGCGAGTGCCGCACCAGATCGGTCTCGATCTCGTCGGGGGAGAGGCCGAGCCGGTCCTGCATCGAGCGTACGAAACCCTCGATCTTCCGCTGTACGGGCACGAACCGCCTGGGGCCGAGCGCGAGCCCGATGCGCTCATGGCCGAGGGAGACGAGGTGCGTGACCGCGAGGCGCATCGCCGCCCGGTCGTCCGGGGATATGAACGGCGCCCGCACCTGCGGCGAGAAGCCGTCCACCAGCACGAACGGCACACCCTGGCCCCGTAGCCTCTCGTAACGCCCGGTGTCCGCCGTGGTGTCCGCGTGCAGTCCGGAGACGAAGATGATCCCGGCGACGCCCCGGTCCACCAGCATCTCGGTCAGCTCGTCCTCGGTGGAGCCGCCCGGCGTCTGGGTGGCGAGCACCGGCGTATACCCCTGCCGGGTCAGGGCCTGCCCGATGACCTGGGCGAGCGCGGGGAATATCGGGTTCTCCAGCTCGGGCGTGATGAGGCCTACCAGGCCCGCGCTCCGCTGCCGCAGCCGCACCGGGCGCTCGTAGCCGAGGACGTCGAGCGCGGCGAGAACTGACTGGCGGGTGGCCGCCGCTACGCCCGGTCTGCCGTTCAGCACGCGGCTGACCGTCGCTTCGCTGACCCCCGCCTGGGCTGCGATGTCGGATAGCCGTGCGGTCACGGGATGGGACTGTACCGGTCGCGCCTCAGATCGCCCACCAGACCGCGGAATCCGCCGGGAGCACCGTCTCGGCCGGGCCCGGCTCGCACACCGTGTCCGGCGCGGCGAGCAGCACGGTGCCCGGCGTCTCCAGCGTGACCGGCGCCGAGGTGAGGTTCACCGTGCAGACGAACGAACCTGCCGCGGCGGTACGGCGGAAGGCGAGGACGCCGTCCGGAGCGGGCAGCCACTCGATGCCGCGCCCCGCCCCGAGCGCCGGGTGCGCACGGCGGACAGCCAGCGCCGCGCGGTAGAACTCCAGGGTCGACGCAGGGTCGCCGGTCTGCGCGGCCACCGACAGATCCCGCCAGGAGTCCGGCTGCGGCAGCCAGCTCGGGCCGCCGTCGACGGGCCCGAAGCCGAACGGCGCGCGCTCGCCGGACCAGGGCAGCGGCACCCGGCAGCCGTCCCGCGTACCGCCCTGGCCGGTGGCGCGGAAGAACGCCGGGTCCTGCCGCACCTCGTCGGGGAGCGCGGTCACCTCGGGCAGGCCCAGCTCCTCGCCCTGGTAGAGGTACGCGGAGCCGGGCAGCGCCAGCATCAGCAGCGTGGCGGCCCTGGCGCGGCGCAGCCCGCGTGCCGCGTCGCCGTCCGCGAAGCGGGTGGCGTGGCGTACGACGTCGTGGTTGGAGAGCACCCAGGTGGCGGGCGCGTCCACGGCGTTCATCGCGGCCAGGGAGCGGTCGACGACGGCGCGCAGGGCTTCGGCGTCCCAGCCGGTGGTCAGGTACTCGAAGTTGAAGGCCTGGTGCAGCTCGTCGGGGCGCAGATACAGGGCGCTGCGCTCGACCGTGGGCGTCCACGCCTCCGCCACGGCGATGCGCTCGGAACCCGCCTCGTCCGTGTACTCCTGAAGGATGCGGCGCCAGTCGCGGTAGATGGCGTGCACTCCGTCCTGGTCGAAGTACGGCACGGACTGGCTGCCGAGCAGCTCGACCTGTTCCGCGTGGCCGATGTCCGGCAGCCCCGCCGCCTTGACCAGGCCGTGGGCCACGTCGATGCGGAAACCGTCGACGCCCTTGTCCAGCCAGAACCGCAGGATGGAGCGGAACTCGTCGTGGACGGCGGGGTGGTCCCAGTTGAAGTCGGGCTGCTCGGGGGCGAAGAGGTGGAGGTACCAGGCGCCGTCCTCGGCCCGGGTCCAGGCGGGCCCGCCGAAGACGGACTCCCAGTCATTGGGCGGCAGTTCGCCGTCCGTGCCCTTGCCGGGGCGGAAGTGGAAGCGGTCCCGCAGCGGCGACCGGGGCCCTTCGCGCAGCGCCTGCTTGAACCACTCGTGCTGGTCGGAGCAGTGGTTGGGCACCAGGTCGACGATGACGCGCAGGCCGAGGGCGTGTGCCTCGCGCAGCAGGGCGCCGGTGTCGTCGAGGGTCCCGAAGACCGGGTCGACGGCGCGGTAGTCCGCGACGTCGTAACCCGCGTCCGCCTGCGGCGAGGAGTAGAACGGGGAGAGCCAGACGGCGTCCACGCCCAGGTCGCGCAGGTGGTGCAGGCGGGCCGTGGCGCCGGGCAGGTCGCCCATGCCGTCACCGTCGCCGTCGGCGAAGCTGCGCGGATAGACCTGGTAGATGACCGCGTCCCGCCACCACTCCCGCGTGGGCGCGGAGTCGGAGAAGGAGTGCGCGGCGGTGACGTGCTGGGTCATGAAGTCCCTCGGGAGTGCGGGCCGTACGTGCCGCCGACCGGCGGGCCGGACACCTCAGTGAACGCCCGGCGGACGGCGAAGGTCACGAAAGGCCACGAAGCGCCACGAAGGGCCGCGAAGAGCCGTGAAGGGGCGTGAGAAGCAGCGAAGGGGCGTGCAGGGTCACACGGGATCGCGCACGGTCCTGCGCGCTGATGGCGGTTCCGCCGACACCGGGGTCTGTGGCGGGCCGGTGGCGGGCGTCCGCCCCGAGTGGCCGGTCGGAGCACGGATTGCGGCAGGCGGGAAGGGGTGGAGGAGATCCTATGGCCAAGGGCGCTCCGGGCGGGACGGGTTCCGGTTTCTTCACCGTTCCGGGGCGGACCCCTTCCGTCTGCCCCCGGAGCCGCCGCGGGCGCGCTAACTTGGTCGAGCAGGCTCGCCGGGGGTCTGCCCGAAC
>NZ_JASKYR010000560.1:0-4955 GCF_041028215.1 Streptomyces flavofungini | reverse complement strand
TCCCCTCGTCCGTCCCCTCGCCGGGCCACTCCACGTCGCCGCCGCCCTCCACGTGCTGCTTCGGCTTCGCCGGGAGGGCGTACATCAGGACGAAGACGGCGACGAGGACGGCCGCCACCCAGATCAGCGCGTGCTCGAAGCCGTTCACGAACTCCATCGGCAGCAGCTCCAGCGGCACGCTCTCGTCGATCACCCCGAAGAAGACCACCGACACCAGACCGAGGCCGAGCGCGGTGCCCATCTGCTGCACGGTGTTGATGAGCCCGGAGGCCGAACCCGCGTGCTCACGCGGTACGCCCGACAGGACGGCGTCCGTCAGCGGCGCCACGATCAGGCCCATGCCGACACCCATCACGACCAGCGGCAGCACCATCTGCCAGGGCGCGATGCCCGTGCCGTAGCGGTCGGCCTCCCAGATGTAGATGAGCAGGCCCGCGGCCATCGTCAGGGCGCCCGTCTGGAGCACCTTGCGGCCGAACCGGGGCACGAGCTTCTGCACGGAGATCCCCGCCGCCGCCGAGACCGCGATGGAGAACGGCACTCCGGTGAGACCGGCCCGCAGCTCGCTCCAGCCGAGGCCGACCTGGAGGTAGAGCGTCCAGACGAGGAAGAAGATGCCCATCACGACACCGAACACGGTCTGCACCGCGATGCCCGCCGCGAAGCTCTTCACCTTGAACAGCGACAGCTCGACCAGCGGCGAACCGTCCTTGGCCGCCTTCCGCCGCTCGTAGGCGATCAGGGCGCCGAAGACGACGAGCGAGCCCGCCATGGTGAGATGGCCCCAGAGCGGCCAGCCGAGCTCGCGGCCCCGGGTGAGCGGGTAGAGCAGCATGAGCAGGCCGACGGTGACCATGACGACGCCCACGA
This sequence comes from Streptomyces flavofungini, assembly GCF_041028215.1. GTDB lineage: Bacteria > Actinomycetota > Actinomycetes > Streptomycetales > Streptomycetaceae > Streptomyces > Streptomyces flavofungini_B. Next base: position 4,085 of record NZ_JASKYR010000560.1, on the reverse strand, counting down.
GGTCCAGCTTGAGCGCCCTCGGTGCCTTGGACTCGGTGATGAACCTCCGGCCGAGGACGAGGCCCGCGATGCCGACGGGCAGGTTGATGAGGAAGATCGGCCGCCATTCGAGACCGAGGATGTTCCACTCGGTGAGCAGCGCGCCGAGCAGCGGCCCGGAGACCGCGCCGAGCCCGACGACCATGCCGAAGAGCCCGAAGACCTTGCCGCGCTCATGGGCGGGGAACGTCGCGTGGACGATGGACAGCACCTGCGGCACCATCAGCGAGGCCATGGCGCCCTGGAGGACGCGCGAGGCCACCAGCATCTCCGGATTGGCCGCGAAGCCGCAGAGCGCCGAGGCGACGGTGAAGCCGGTGATCCCTATCAGGAACAGCCGCTTGCGCCCGTGGATGTCGCCGAGCCGCCCGCCGGTGATGAGCCCGGCGGCGAACGCGAGGCTGTAGCCCGCGGTGATCCACTGGATCTGGCTGAACGAGGCGCCCGCGTCCCGCTGGATCGACGGAATGGCGATGTTGACGATCGTGACGTCGACCAGGTCCATGAAGGCGGCGGTCATCACGATGGCCAGGGCGAACCACCGCCGCCGGTCCGCAGCCGGAGGCGTTTCGGGAAGGGGGCTGCTGGGAGAACTCATGCCGGAAGAGTAGAAGTCATCTAGGTCATAAGAGTTCCTAGATCCCGGCATCCTTGGTGACGTGACGACGAACATCAAGGCGGCCGGAAGAAGAGCCGGGAAACGGCGGGCCCGGGAGAAAGACACCGGCCGGAACGGCGGCAGCGGGAAGCGGCGAGCGGCGGTGCGGGGATGACCGGCGCGACCGGCGCGCAGACGCCGGTCCGGCTGCTGCAACTGCTCTCGCTCCTCCAGACGCCCCGCGAGTGGCCCGGCGGCGAGCTGGCCGAGCGGCTCGGGGTGAGCCGGCGGACCGTGCGGCGCGATGTGGACCGGCTGCGGGAGCTCGGCTATCCGGTGCGGGCCACCCAGGGCGCACTCGGCGGCTACCGCCTCGTCGCGGGCAAGGCCATGCCGCCGCTCGTCCTCGACGACGAGGAGGCGGTGGCGATCGCGGTCGGCCTGCGGGCCGGGGCGGGGCACGCCGTGGAGGGCGTGGAGGAGGCGTCCGTACGGGCGCTCGCCAAGCTGGAGCAGGTTCTGCCCGCCCGGCTGCGGCACCGCGTGACGGCCCTCCAGATCGCGACGATGCCGCTGGTCAGCGGGGACGGGGCGAGCATCGCGCCGGAGACGCTCACGGTGATGGCGACGGCCGCGGCGGGCCAGGAGCGGCTGCGGTTCTGCTACCGGACGGGCGACGGCACCGAGTCCCGTCGGCTGACCGAGCCGTACCGCCTGGTGTCGACGGGGCGGCGGTGGTACCTCGTCGCGTACGACATGGACCGGGAGGACTGGCGGACCTTCCGGGTGGACCGGGTCGCGGAGCCGTTCTCCACGGGGGCGCGGTTCACGCCGCGTGAGCTGCCGAAGGGGGACGCCGCGGAGTTCATCCGGCAGTCCGTCTACCGCGGGCAGGAGTCCTACGCCCTCGACGTGACCTTCGAGGCGCCCGCGGAGTTCGTCGCGTCCAGGCTGCCGTCGTCACTCGGCGGGGTGGAGCCGCTGGGCGACGGCACCTGTCGGCTGCGCGCCGAGTCCACGGACTCCATCGAGTGGCTGGCGGTCCGCCTGGCGGTGGCCGACTGCGACTTCACGGCCCACGGCCCCCCTGAGCTGATCACCTGCCTGCGCGACATGGGCGCACGCCTTGCCAGGGCGACGCGACCGGCACGCGCCTGACCCGCCGACCGGGGTCAGGCCACCGCGTCGAATCCCGTGTCGCGCGCCAGCTTCTTCAGTTCGAGCAGCGCGTGCTTCTCGATCTGCCGGATGCGCTCGCGCGTGAGGCCGTGCTCCTTGCCGACCTCCGTCAGCGTCCGCTCGCGGCCGTCGTCGATTCCGTACCGCATCTTGATGATGGAGGCGGTGCGCTGGTCGAGGCGGCCGATCAGGTCGTCCAGCTCCTCGCTGCGCAGCAGCGAGAGGACGGACTGCTCGGGCGAGACGGCGGAGGTGTCCTCAAGGAGGTCACCGAACTGGGTGTCGCCCTCGTCGTCCACGCCCATGTTCAGCGAGACGGGGTCGCGGGCCCAGTCCAGGACGTCGACGACGCGCTCGGGCGTCGAGGACAGCTCGGCGGCGATCTCCGCGGGCTCCGGCTCCCTGCCGTTCTCGCGGTTGAACTCGCGCTGCACCCTGCGGATGCGGCCGAGCTCCTCCACCAGGTGGACGGGGAGGCGGATGGTGCGGGACTGGTCGGCTATCGAGCGGGTGATGGCCTGGCGGATCCACCACGTGGCATACGTGGAGAACTTGAAGCCCTTCGCGTAGTCGAACTTCTCGACCGCGCGCACCAGGCCCGCGTTGCCCTCCTGGATCAGGTCGAGGAGGGGCAGTCCGCTGCGCGGATAGCGGCGGGCCACGGCGACGACGAGGCGGAGGTTCGACCGGATGAAGACGTCCTTGGCGCGCTCGCCGTCCGCGACGAGCGCTTCGAGCTCCTCGCGGTCCGCGGTGACCCCGCTGTCCCCGACCTCGCCGTCCAGGATCTTGCGGGCATAGACGCCCGCCTCGATGACCTGGGACAGCTCCACTTCCTTGGCGGCGTCGAGCAGCGGTGTGCGCGCGATCTCGTCGAGGTACATGCCGACCAGGTCGCGGTCGGCGATCTCCCCGCCTACGGCGCGAACACTGCGTGCCGCGTCGGTCTCGCCTGAGGCGGACTTACGCCGCGCGACGGCACGGGTTGCCATGCGTGCTCCCTTGCGTGTGGTGGTCCTGGTCGGCCCTGTTGGGGCCGCTGTGGCGGATGGCACACCTTCGGGTGCCCACCTTCCGATGGAAACAACGCCTGGAATCCGGACAGAATTCCCAAGCGACGCACCTTTTTGGTCGACAGTGCAGTACCCTGTCCCGCCACGCGGGGAGGCAGGATGCTGACAGGGCGTACGGAGGTGCAGGTCAGGCCGGGGGTCGAGGCGGACCTCGAAGCCCTCACGGACCTCTACAACCACTACGTACGTGAGACGGCGATCACATTCGACACCGTCGTCTTCTCGCCGGAAGAGCGCCGCCATTGGCTGCTCTCCCACCCGAAAGACGGCCCGCACCGTCTCTTGGTTGCCCAGGAGCGGCGATCGGGCTCCAGCGGGGGCCGCGTCCTCGGGTACGTCACCAGTAGCCCTTTCCGGATCAAGCCCGCTTATGCGACCTCCGTGGAAGTCAGCGTCTACTGCGCGCCTGACGCGGCGGGGCGCGGCATCGGCACGCTCCTCTACAAGGCGCTCTTCGAGGCGCTCGCGGACGAGGACGTGCACCGCGCGTACGCGGGCGTCGCCCAGCCGAACGAGGCGTCGGTCCGCCTGCACGAGCGCTTCGGCTTCCGGCACGTGGGGACCTACCGCGAGGTGGGCAGGAAGTTCGGCCGGTACTGGGACGTCGCCTGGTACGAGCTGCCCCTCGGCCCACGGGACCAGGGGCCCTCGTTCGGACCGGGCCGGATCAGGCCCTAGCCGAACTGCACCGACCTCTTCGCCAGGCCCATCCAGAACCCGTCGATCACACTGCGCTGCCCCGTGAGGTCCCCGGTGGCGTCCGCCGCGCCAAGCGTGACGAAGAGGGGCGCGAAGTGCTCCGTACGCGGATGGGCCAGCAGTCCGGCCGGGGACTTGTGGGTGAAGTCGAGGAGGGCGTCCACGTCGGCCGCCGCCAGCGCCTCGTGCCCCCACGCGTCGAACTCCGCCGACCAGGACGGGACGCCGCCCTGCCGCAGCGCCGCCAGGTTGTGCGTGAAGAAGCCGCTGCCGACGATCAGGACGCCCTCGTCCCTGAGCGGGGCGAGCCTGCGGCCGATGTCCATGAGGCGGCGCGGTTCGAGGGTCGGCAGGGAGACCTGGAGGACGGGGATGTCGGCGTCGGGGTACATCTCGACGAGCGGCACGTACGCCCCGTGGTCGAGCCCCCGGTCCGGCACCTCCTGCACGGGGGTGCCGGGCGCCCGCAGCAGGGCCCGTACCGACGCGGCGAGCTC
>NZ_JASKYR010000056.1:0-17914 GCF_041028215.1 Streptomyces flavofungini | reverse complement strand
CCCCACGGGCCTCCCGGCTCCGACGAGCGGCCCCGCGGGCCTCCCCCGGCCCCCACGAGCAGCCCCACAGGCCTCCCGCACTGCCGGGAGGCCGCCACGCCGCCACCGTGCGCCGTGCGCCGTGCGCCGTGCGCCGTGCGCCGTGCGCCGATGTGACGCAGCCCACGACCCGGCCCTCCGCTCAACCCCCACGGCGTGATGTTCGTCATTCCGGTCGGGACCACGCCGTGCCCAAATGCGTTCCGGGATGCGGCATATGACGGTGGCCGTTTGCCCGGCGCCATTCCAATCCGGGCTCGGCTACCGCTATGGTCCCCGTCGGTGCTGCGTCGACCTGCGTCGCACCACGCCCTCGGGGGGAGGGAAGGAAACCAAGCGATGCCCGTACCCATACCGCGGCAGAGAGCGATCCCGGCCGCGGAAGGCGGTCAGGCGCACGCGGCACCCCACCACGACCCCGGGGCACTCACCCTGCTGGTGATCGAGGACGACCCCGCGGGCTCCCTGAGCGTGCCCGCGCTCCTCGACTCCGCGGGCAACCCCATCCGCGTACGCACCGCCCGCAACCTCACCGAGGCCGAGCGGCTGCTCACCGACGACGTGCACTGCATCCTGCTCGACCTCGCCCTGACGGACCCCAACGCGCTGGGCGGCCCCGACGCGGACGACGACGAGCTCGTCGCCCTCAGGCACGTGCTGCGCCTCGCGCCCCGGCACGCCGTCCTCGCCCTCACCGCCAACGGCGACGCCGAGCGCGGCGCCGAGGCCGTACGGGTGGGCGCCCAGGACTACCTCTTCCGCGACGAGCTGGACGGCCGCCTGCTCAGCCGCACCGTGCGGTACGCGGTGGAGCGCAAGCGCGCCGACGCCGCCCAGCGCCAGCTCGCGGAGTCCCGGCTGCGCGCCCAGGAGAACGCACGCCTGGAGCGCGGCCTCCTGCCGACGCCGCTCCTTGAGGGCTCACCGCTGCGCTTCGCCGCCCGCTACCGCCCAGGCCGCTCCCGCGCGCTGCTCGGCGGCGACTTCTACGACACCGTGCGCACGCCCGACGGCTCGGTGCACGTGATGATCGGTGACGTCTGCGGCCACGGGCCCGACGAGGCGGCGCTCGGGGTGGAGCTGCGGATCGCCTGGCGGGCCCTGACCTTCGCCGGGCTCTGCGGCGACGAGCTGCTGTCCACCCTCCAGAAGGTCCTGGAGCACGAGCGCGCCGACGACGAGATCTTCGCGACGCTCTGCACCGTCGACATCGCCCCCGACGGCCGCCGCGCCGGGCTCTGCCTCGCCGGTCACCCGGCACCGCTGATCGCCCGCGAGGGCCGCCTCGCCGAACTCCTCCCGTACGAGGACGGCGGCCCCGCGCTGGGTCTCCTGCCGCGCGCCCGCTGGCCGCGCAGGCAGGTAGAGCTGGGCGGCAGGTGGAGCCTGATGCTCTACACCGACGGGCTGATCGAGGGCCGCGTCGGCGAGGGCAAGGAGCGCCTCGGCCAGGAGGGCATGGTGGAGATGGTCCGCCGCCAGCTCGCCGCCGGGCTGCGCGGCGACGAACTCCTGGAGGCCGCGGTGAACGAGGCCCGCGAGCTCAACGGCGGCGACCTCACGGACGACGTCGCGGTGCTGCTCCTCGACCGCACGCCGAGCGGCGGCTGACCCGGCGAACAGCCGCGCCACCGGTAGGTATGGTCCCCGGCCCGGTGGGGACGGGTCCCCGCCATCGGCAGGGGCGGTTCCCGCTACCGGCCGCCGTTGTACGGCCCGTAGGGACCGTCGCTGCTTGAGCCGCCGCGTCGGCCGCCCCGGCCGGTGACCTGCTGGAGGGCGGGCCGCACGTCCACCATGTACACGATCGTGGCGATGAGGCCGATGATGGGCAGGAACGACAGGATGTTGAAGATCAGGTTCACCACGAAGGCGAGCCCGAGGATGATCAGCCAGAACGGTTTGGTCTTCTTGTCGGCGGCCCGATAGGCGTCCTCGCGCCGGACAGCGGCGTCGATGAGCGCGAATCCGCTGAACACGATCAGGGCCAGCGAAAGCAGCCACATGAAGTTCGCGAACCCCTGCATCAGCACAACGTCCACCACCAGTCCCGGCGCCCCTCGGCGCATCGATTACGCGGCCACGGTACCCGCTACCCGGTCAACGGGGCGGACACTCCACGAGTGCCCGGCCCCGCCGCCCGCTTGCCGCCGCCCGTACCGTCCGTCCTACTTGGCGCTACTTGGCGCTACTTGGCGGGCGAGGTGCTCTTCTTGGCCGCGGGCTTCTTCGCCGCGGTGGCCGTGCTCTTCTTCGCGGCGGGCTTCTTCGCCGGGGCGGCGGCCACGGTCCTGGGCTCGGCGGCGTCCGAGGGACCGGCCTGGGCGGGCGTCGGCTCGGGGTCGGGCTCGACCGTCTCGGCCAGGTCGAGGATCTCCTCGGCCGCCTCTCCGCGCCAGGTCTTCACGGTCTGCTCGCCGTGCTCGGCGACCTCGTCGTACTTCTCGCGCGCCTTGACCGCGAGTTCGGCGGCCACGCCGACGCCGCGCAGCGCGAGGTCCTGGGCGGTCTCGCCGAGCTTCCTCAGGTCGGTGTCGATGGTGCCGAGCACCTCGGTGACCTTGGCCTGGATGGCCTCCTGCGCCTCCTTGGCGCGGGCGGCGGCCTTGTCCTGCACGGCCTTGGTGTCGGTGTTGCGGACCGCCTCGAAGCGGGACGGCGCCTCGGCGATGAGCTGCTCGACGATGCCGGGCACCTTCTTCGCCTGCTGGAAGGCGAGGTCCGCGGACCCGGCGACGAAGTAGGCGGGGGTGGTGGTCGTGAGGGTCTTGCGCAGGTCATCGGTGATGGCCATGACGGTGGTCCTCCCGGATTTCGCTACGGCTGGTCCGGCCTGGTTCGGCTCGCCTCAGCCTGCTGAGGGTGTTTGCTTCGGTCGGGCAGCACTGCCGTCGGCCGTACGGGCGCCTTCGGCGGTCCCGGTGTCCACATCCGCGTCCGCGTCCACGCGCGGGTCCCCGTCGGCGTCCGCATCCGCGTCGGCCCGCGTGAACTCATCGTCGTACGACGAGGTCTCGAAGCCGTTCTCCTTGCGGAACGACTCGTAGATCTGCAACAGGACCTGCTTCTGGCGCTCGTTGATGGACGGGTCGGCGAGGATGACGGCGCGCGTCTCCAGCTCGTCCCGCTCCTTCTCGTCGAGGATCCCGGCCCGTACGTACAGCGTCTCGGCGGAGATCCGCAGGGCCTTCGCGACCTGCTGGAGCACGTCGGCGCTCGGTTTGCGCAGGCCGCGCTCGATCTGGCTCAGATACGGATTGGACACCCCGGCGGCGTCGGCGAGCTGCCGCAGCGACAGCTGCGCGGTGCGCCGCTGCTCGCGCAGATACTCGCCGAGATTGCCGACGTTCAGTGATGCCATGCCCCGATGGTGCACCACCCTTGCTAACTATTGCAAGCGGCTGCTTGCAAAAGTGCGCCACACCACGCCGCCACGTAGCTGTGACTTCACGCGGTAGGTGTCACCTTCCAGGGATTCTTGTCACCAGTCCCCTCGTACGGCCGGTCATCTTCGGGACTGGGCGCCCGCTTGAGCAGAAGCCGACAGATCTCGTTGTCGCCCAAAGGCCGCGCGTCGCGCACGAGCATGGTGATGGGCCGTACGACCGAGGTCGGCCCCCGCTCCGAGGGGAAGCGCGTGAACGAGGATCAGATGCCGGACTGCCTGGGCTGCTCCGACGAACCGAGCCGCCAGGCCGTCGTGTTCCCGACCGGTCCGGCCGGTGACGCCCGCGCAGACTCGCCCACCGGCCTGTACGCCGATCGAGCACGGTGGTGCCAGCCCTGCTGGGTCTACCAGGGCCCGTTCGACCGGTTCCACCTCCTGTACAGCCGACGCCTGCGTCGGTACATCGGCGGAACGCTGCGTCACCTGCCGTTCGAGCAGCGCGAGAGGGCCGTGGACGAGGTCGCGGCGGAGACCATGGCCGTCCTGTGGGAGAAGCGCGAGAAGCTGAAAAAGCCCGAGCGTGCCATGTACCAGGTGGCCAAGAGGACGGCCTGGAGGCGTTACCCCCTGGAGCGGAAGGAGACTCCCGCCAACTTGGCGGAGATCGAGGAGGCCACGGAGGATCCGATCGACGCGCTGGTCGACCGGATCCTTCTGGAGGAGGAACTGGCCAAGCTCCCGGAGAAGGAACGTCGGTACCTGTACGAGCACAAGGCACTCGGTGAGACCGCCCAGAGCGTGGCGGACGACTACGGCGTCGCCAAGGGGACGGTCACCCAAAGCACCCGGCGTGGGCTGGAGAAGATGCGTCCGGCCTTCGAGTACATCCGCTTCCTCATGGTCCTCGCCGAGGTCGTCCGGGTGATCAGTCACTGGTTGTTCGAGTGACCCGGCGAGCCGCCCTCCCCGTACGCAGTGATGGCCAGCACGCGCCGGGTCGGGTGCATGCTGGCCATCACGTCACTGGTGGCGGGTCAGCGCTGCCTGCGGGCCTGGGTGACGACCCGTTTCCAGGTGCTGAGGCCTCCGCCGTGACGCTCGGCGAGGACGGCGGCGGTCTCCCCGCTTCCGGCCGGGCTCGGCGGCCAGGGCGACACGAGGGTCCGGCGCCGGCGGGCGGCTGGCCACTCCGGCCCGCGGGCCGGAGTGGGCGTACTCCCACACTTGGCACCGGGTGAGGTACTCGCGCGCCCAGCCGCTCTCCTGCTCCTCGGTTCGCACGTGGGCGGGCCAGTCGGGCGGTGGGTTTCGCGGTAGCGGCGATCGCGCTGACGTCGATCCCGAGCAGCCTGGCCTGGTCCGCCGGGGGGGGAGCTCCACGTCGGGGTTGCCGCTGACTCGTACCCGGCCCGCTCGGACAGCAGGGCCCGGGTGGCGTATAGCCGTCCGTTGATGAGTGATCACACTGACGGCCCCCGACTGTCAGTGGCGCGTGCTTCTCTGTAAGCACTTCCATCTTCGATGGGAAGATGCGCGAGAAGAGGGCGTATGGCCATCTCTGACACAGAACGTTTGAAAGCTTGGGTCCGCGCCGGGGGGCGTTGTGAGTTCTGCGGCAACTACCTGCTCGAAGGCAAGCTCACGTACAAGGACTTCACCCTCGGGGAACTAGCCCACATCGTGGGCCGAGACGTAGCACCTGGCTCTCCGCGAGGCATGGACCCGCTCCCAGAAGACAAGCGGGACCTCGCTGACAACCTGATGCTTCTGTGTCGAGGTGAGCACAATGAGATCGACCGCAGGGGGTCACTCGACCTCATGACGGTGGAGCGCTTGCGGGCGATCAAGCGCGAGCGCGAGGCTTGGATCCGGCGCATGACTGGTCTCAGTCCTCAGAATGGAACCGCGGTGATCCGGTTGATCGGACCGGTACGTGGCTACGAGGTTGAGCTGACCAAGCCGACGGCCGCCGAGGCGGTGATCCGCTCAGAGGAGCGGTTCCCGGACTTTCCATTGAGCCTGCACGGTGACGGCTTCGAGATCGACCTCCGTAACGTAATCGGAGAGGAGGAGGGCGAGCCGGCCTACTGGGAGCAATGCAAGCGGCAGATCGATCGAATCCTTGAGCATCGGCTCGCTGAGGCACTGCGCGAGGACGCCGTACACCACGTCAGCGCCTTCGGCTTCGCGCGTCTGCCATTGCTCGTCTACTTCGGCTCTCGCCTCGACGACACCTTTGCCGTGACCATCTATCAACGTCACCGCAGCACAGAGGCATGGAACTGGCCCGACAACCCGGCGCCTAGCACCAGCTTCACCACCACTCCACCGCGGAACCTCCCACAGGGCGCCGAGGAGGGGGTCCTGGTCCTCAACGTCTCCGGGTCCATCCAGGCAGACGAAATTCCCGAGCATCTAGAGGAACTACCGCGCTGGGTAATCAACCCTGCTGGCAAGGTGCCCTCAGTCGATGTAATCGACTCCCTCGAAACGCTGAGCGAATTCACAAACTCGCTGCGCTCGATGCTCTCCTCCTTGGAAGCCCAGCACAAGCACATGCAGACCCTGCACGTTCTGGCCGCAGCCCCGGTTTCGGCAGCCGTAGCTTTGGGACGAGTTCATGACGCTCATGTGCACCCGAAGATGGCCATCTACGACCGGACTGACGGACGCTACACAGTCGCGCTGGAGATCTCATGAAACTGCTGGCCTACTTCAGTGCATTCCTTGCAGACACTGTAAACCTCAACCAGACACGTCTCGAACAACTCAACGACCGTGTGAACGCGATTACATCGACCCTGAAGTCCGACAGCCAGATCGGCGACCTCTACAAGACGCACATCCCGCAGGGGTCTTGGGCTCACCGCACCATTATCAAGCCATTCAACAATCACGAGTTTGACGCAGACTTTCTCCTTCACATGGATGAGGTGGAGGACTGGAAGCCCAAAGACTACTTGCGGGAGGTCCGGGCTGCGTTCAAGCGGTCCACCACCTACAAGTCGAAGGTCACCAAGAAGAACCGGTGCTGCCGCATCGTCTACGCGGGCGATTGCCACGTCGACGTGGTGCCCTACATCACTCTGTCGGACGGCCGCGAAGTCATCGTCAACTATGCCGAGAATGAATTCGAGGATACCAACCCTCAAGGATTCACCGACTGGATGAAAGAGAAGGACAGTCTGGCCAACGGACAGCTGCGTCGCGTCATCAGACTGCTGAAGTACATCCGAGATTTCAAGCAGACCTTCAGTGTACCGTCTGTCATTCTCACGACTCTGCTCGGCGAACGCATCCAAGCCTGGCACGAAGCTACGCGCTACAGCGACACTCCCACAGCTCTCAAGACGATTCTGGCCGACCTGAGCGCTTGGCTAGACCTGTACCCGCTTATGCCGCCCCTCACCGACCCGAGTTGCCCCGAGACGACGTTCAACCATCGCTGGAACCAGGAACAATACGAGAACTTCCGTAAGAAGATCAACCTGTATAGCTCATGGGTGACCGAAGCCTATGACGAGGAAGATAAAGCGCTGAGTCTTGCAGCGTGGCAGCGTGTCTTCGGTAACTCTTTCCAACAACCCAGCTCGGCACAGAAGTCCCTGACAGCATCTGCGAGCATTCAACCAACTCGCGAGACCCGTGCCCCACATGAGCAGTACATCGAAGAGTTTGGTTTCAGCTGGCGAGGAGGATACAAGGTACGGATCAACGCCCAGGTGCTCCCGAAGAGCGGATTTCGTCACGGTCCCCTGCGTCGCCTCCGACGAGTGAGCGTCCTTCAGAGTCTGCGCTTCACCATCACAACCGACGTACCGGAACCGTACGACCTTTATTGGAAGGTCAGGAACCGCGGCCCCGAAGCCGCCGCGCTTGATCAACTCCGAGGCGAGATCATTCTCGATGAGGACCGAAGCAGAACCCGCAAGGAGTCGACTTCCTGGAAAGGCCAACATTATGTGGAGGTCTACATCGTCAAGAACGGTCGGGTCCTAGCCACCGATCACCACGACGTCGTCATCAGTTGAGCTAAGAATCGGGATGGGCAACTCGGCCAGTTCCGGCTATCTACTTGCCCAACGACTAGCGAACTCTGGAAGATCACCCTGGCCAGACGCCCGCAGCGCCACTCTTCCCGACTACGGCGGTTCTGCGCTGCGGCTGGGGCCGGGGACACCCCTTGTCGTCCTGCGTGGCCTCGTTGATGTCGCTGATGGGCTTGGCGCCGACGTGGGAGTCTCGAATCGTGCGAGGCCCTGCAGGCCATCCGATCGCCTCGGGCCGAAGTCCGTGTTCGCGCCTGGTCGTTGGCCGGCAAAAACGCCCCCGACGCCGAAGGCCAGGTCGTAGTCGATCTCAACGGTGTCTCCATGACAGCTCACTCCGACAAGGAGGAAGTGGCCGCGACCTGGGATAACACCTGCGTGCATCACTCGTTGATGACCTTCCTCGACCATGGACCGAGCTGTACCCGGTGAGCCCCTCGCCGCCCCCCCATGCCCGAAACCCGGGCTTCAACACGACTGCGCTCATCCCGCGAGCGCACGTAGGCTGATGACTGTGAGAGGAAACGAGACCCGCAGTCGCTTCGTGAACCGAGCCGCTGGCAGGCTATGGAGTGGCCAAGGGCGCCTTGATCTTCCCGACGTAATTAACTTTCGAGACCTGCAACCCTTTTGGAGCGAATATCGTTCCGAAATTCTCGATTTCCTCGATCAACGCGACTACACGCCAGCTTACATAAGCCTAGTTGAGCATCCGAAGAATTACTTGGCAACTCGACCATTGGCCCGACTTTCAATCCAGGACCGACTAATTTACGAGGCCCTGGCATTTGAAGCTTCCGAGTTTATCGATCCCCTGCTCTCAAAAGCAGTATATAACCATCGTTCCAAAAAATTAGCGGTCCATTCCTCCTGGGACTGGAAAGCTATGCGAACTGAGGCTCGGCGAGTTCTTTCTCACAACAAAGAGCTCGTAATGGCACAGACCGACATAGCGTCTTTCTATGAACACATAGATATCGGGGCGCTGCTCATGGATCTGACATCAGCCGGGGTCCCCAGCTCCGTTGCAACGAAAATACACAGCTTCTTGGAAGGATTTGAGAGCCAATGTCATACTTGGGGACTCCCTCAGGGATCCGCGGCATCGGGGATACTTGCGAATGCCTATCTACTCCCGATTGACAACTTTATCCAGCAGTTCAACATAGATTTCCTTCGGTACTCTGACGATATCTACCTCTTTGATGTCAACGAGGAGCGCCTACGCTCGATATTGCAGCACGTAAATCGAGCGCTACGAGCGCGTAGACTGAACATGTCAGCCACCAAGACGCGAATCTATGCGCGGAGCGAGGCTGAATCACATCTCGACGACAGTCGCAGCGACGGAATTCTGTACGACCTTACCCTACGCAAGCCAGATGCGATAAAGCAGTTGCGTCTGTTTTTCAGAGATGCTATTGCCGAAAGTCCGGCAAATGAGCGTAACATCAAGCTATCACTCCCCTACCTAGGCAAAAGAAGTGATGATTTCGCTTTCACTTGGGCCGTGGGCAACCTGAAAGAATGGCATCACATTTCGCCGCGCATCCTCCGCTACATGGAAAGCGTGAAAGGCAAAGAAGATGAACTTCAGCAACTCCTAGAGGGCCTACTGGAGAGCGTTCCGACCGTTGACTACCCATTGCTAGAGCGCAACATATTTGAGACCTCAATGCGTTGTGGAATCCGCTCTCCAGTGTTGCTTTCGTGGGCGTGGAGAATAGTTAGAGATAGAAACCGAACTAGCTACCCGCGCGAGTTCGCCGCACGATATATAGGCCTTCTGGGAGCCTCCAACGACGGACAGCTTCTGAAAATGGAGTACGAGGGCGAGTACGACATTGACGTAAGAAGAGCCCTCCTTGTGGCCATGTATGAGGCCGACTACATGCCTAGAGGGCTCCTGAAACGGCTGAGCAATCATCCCACCATGCTGAAATGGACTGCTCGATACCTATCGCGCCTGCAGCACCCGTCAACGATTCCACTCCCTAAGTTCTAGATTGGACTTCTGACGCCAATGAGCAGACTTCTCGTTTACGCCGCGCTCTTCATGGCTTCCCTTGCCGCGACTTTTTCATACAACGGGGAAGCGGTAGGAAGCATCGCTAGCGGAGCGGTAATCAGTTTGATAATTCCGCTTCTGGACAGCATAGTGGCAAACCGTCTGAATTTGCGCCATCTCTGGTACTCGGTGCGGTACGGAAATCAAGATGTGAGAATATCGGCAGCTTACCTATTCAGAATCAAGATCGATGGTAAATATCTACTGATCAAAGGCCGACGTTTCTCTCAGCTGCAACCAGTCGGAGGCGTCTATAAGGTTTCAGCATCCGGCAAGCATTTTTTGGTGTCCATTGGTGCACAGGATGACTCTTTGATCCCTATAGACACCGCCAGCAGCGACGACTTGCGGGTGCGATTTAAAGGCTCAAAGATTCCCAGATTTTATTCGTGGTTTGATTCCCGAGCAGGCCGCGAAGACTCACCTTGGAGAGAGTTCCACGAGGAACTAATCGGTCCAGGGATATTGCCAGCCGAGGTTTTCCCTTTTACTTTTCAGGACTATGTGAGGCGTGACGTAGCGAAGATTAGATTTAGCGAACATGCACAATCATGGGAAATATTGATCGCAGATATCTACGAACTGCTTCCTACTGCAGATCAAGAAATCCACTTGCGTCGTCTAATAGAGACACCGCATGCCGACATTGCTTGGGTTTCCGCGGACTCTATTCGCCGACGTGGCGTCCTCCCTGACGGCATAATACTTCCGGTCGCTGCGCACTCTCAAAAAATACTCTAACCCAGCATTTCACGTGCGATGGCGACCAGATTCTGAGCAGAACGCGAAAGCACCTTCTGAGGCTCGGGTCGTCAGGCTTATCTAGCCTCGGCGTACTGGGCTCCGAAGGACAGGGTGTGAATACTCTGGACTCCTCGCATGCGGAGGGACCCATGTGCCGGCCCCGGGACCGGTTAGGCGCGCTCACGCCAGCACAGCCTGTGCCCTGCAGATCGCAGAACCCGTTAAGCGTTGAGGTCTTTCGTCACACGCAAACAGGCACTGGTTGCCACAGAGAACCCCCTTACGGTGTCAAAGCACGGCGAACTTAATGAGCCAGGGCCCAGCTCAGCACCGCCGCGCTGGCTACCCAGAAGAGTCGCGTCCGGTAGCTCGGGTGGCGGTTCCCGCAGAGACGCCTTGGATAACGTCGCTCCGCGTTCTCGACTTTCCCCGGGGGCTGTAGGAGAGGACGACTCGGAGGGGAATCGAGGCGCCGCGGGGGCTGCGGAGGGAGTAACTGAGCGGCTGGTGGATGCGCTTGGCTTCGTTCGCGAGGGGGACGAGGAACTGTGCTGCGGCTTCTTCGTCTGGTGTGCGTAGGAAGCGGTCTGCGATTTCCAGGACGGCGCCGGTGGCGACGGGATCGTCCGGCGGGTCGGTGTATGCGGTTGACCGCAGGTTCTTCCGTGGCTGGGCACCGCGACGATGGAACAGCTCGTGACGCCGTTCGGCCTCGGTATCGATGATGCGCGCCAGTGCAGGGGTGGCCGCGTGGGGCCGGGCTTCGGGCCAGGTCATAAAAATCAGGGCGACGACGCCGCGGAGGTCTTGAAAGTATTGTGCCGTGGGGGTCAGCCAGCCGATGCTGCTGACCTGCTCGGGGCCCTCCGGGGACAGGAACGACAGGTACTTCTTCTGCAGTGCGAAGAGGACGTCGCGTGATTGGTGGTCTCGGGGCATCGGCTCCTCACTCCTGGGAGCTTGGGTGAGGTCGGCTCCGCAGGCTGGGCTCACTGCCCGGGGATTCCCCGGCTTCGGGGTCGCTCGGCATCGGACAGGATGCAGATAGCTGTCTCGCGGCCGGGCAATCAGATCGTTGCTGTGGCGATTCTGGGCCAGTTCGCCGCAGATGTGGCAGTAGCGGCGGAGAAATCGTTCGTGGTGCGGGCAGGAAAAGACCGGCGGAAGCCTCCAGAGCCTGCGCCAGGCGCCGCCGTGACGCTGCTGGATCTCCGAACCGTCTCCGACGAGACAGTCGGGGCAGTACTGGGTCCGCGTGGTCAAGAGCCAGGGGTTGTTGTATTGCAGGCGACTGGTGCCGGAACTGCTGCCGCGAAAATCGGAGCTCAAGGGGCCGTAGCGGGTTCCGAGCGAGGCCAGCAGCAGGCCAGCTGTCTCCTGGCGGGAGAGACGGGTGGCGTGGCAGAAAGCGTCAAGGTCGGCTTCGCTGAGACTGATCGCGCAGGAGATCGGGATGCGGATGAGGGTCGTCCTGTCCTTCCGGCTGCTGGGGATCCCCATGCGGAGGATCAGCGGTCCCGGTCCGACGCCCAGCCGGTGCGAAAGCCGCAGCACATAGCCGGGCAGTGACTCGTCCTCCAGCGGGTCCAGGCTCCTGGGCAGCGACCGTAAGGAGGACAGGCTGGGCGGTTCAGCCACCGGCCGCGCTTCCACCACGGTCGTCGTAAACGGTGTTACGTCCCTTCCTGCGGGGCTTCCGGGCAGGGAAAGGAACATCCGTGGGAACTTCGGGAATCTCCCCGGCTGTTGGGTCACGGTCGGTGAGATTGCCCAGGTTGATCGGGATCGCTGACAGCAGCTCCGGGGTCAGCTCCTCGGCCCCCGACTCGATCGCCTCGGTGCATCCGTCCTCGATCAGCCGTTTGAGGAGCCCGACGATGCCGCGGGTGCGGCGGAACAGGTACTCCGGCATCCCGCCTTCGGTGAGCATCCCTGGCTGGGCGCGGAACAGCCTCAACCTGTCTTCGATGCCAGCCAGGTGCTGGATGAACGCGGTCATGCCCTCAGCGGTGTCGTAGTCGAACGGATCAAGATCGACCAGGTCGAAACGCCGCTCAGTCTGCGTGGCAGCCGACGGGTTGTAACTCTTCCCCGGCTTAGCCGGCGGGAAGACCCACTGCCCCGTGCGAGGATCGGGATAGCCACTCCTCAGCAGCCCCGAACGGGGGATGTCGACACCAATCAACACCAGGGTGACATTGAGGTCCATCAGCTCCCGGACGAGATCGAGAGTGTCCTGGTCGTCCTCACGGTGGAGCCTGAGCCTGGTGATGTCATCCAGCAGCAAGGCCGTTGTGCGATGGTCCCGCAACGAGTCTCGCACTGCCCGGATCATGCCGTTCAGCGTCTTCGGCAGCGGCGCCCCGTAGAAGTCCAGAACAGCCGCGCACAACCCCTTCGGTGTCGCCCGCACCGGAGTACGGCAGTAGGCGACGGGGACGAACAGGTCCCGGGTGCCCGGGACCGGACCGGGCAGCAGCTGCCGGTGAAGATCCCGCCACAGCATCTCGAACGTGGCCGCGGCATCGCAGGCCGTTTCCGTCTTGCCCAGGTAGCCGCTGCCGCTGACCATCAGCCCGTCGCGAGTGCCCGGCTCGAAGTTCAGCGCGTTGTTCCGCATTCGCCCCCGCATCAGCTTGGTGACCTTCGCGCTCATCGGGGTCTCAAGCAGCCCCATGTTCACGTGCGTCGCGGTCCGATGCAGGTCATGCAGAGCACGGCGTCTCGGGCTCATCGCCGCGAACTCCTCCGCGGTGAGCCGCGGCGCCGGAATGAAAGTGCTCCGCCGTTCCTGCCACTGCCGCCAGCCCTCGACCCTGGTGCGATCAGGCGGCGGGCCAGCCCGCAGAAAGGGGACGATGCCATTTTCACCCCACGCCTGGTCCGCCATGCCCATCCTCTTCCTCATCTTCCTCGGGCAGGAGGAAAAGGTCACGCTGCCGGTAGGCCTCACCCAGCGGAGGCGGCGGCGTCGGCCTTTCCTGGACTGCCTGCTCACGGCGGTGCCGCCGGTGGCTGTCAATGCTGTCCGCGGCCTGACGCGTCCTGTCCTGCCAGCGCAAGGGAGTGACCGCCCCATCCCCGACGGCAACCTTGGCCGGTTCACTCTGCGGCCGGTCAGCTCGCGAAGCGGCGGCCTGGACGACCTCACGGGAGTGCTCAGTCCGCGCTGATTTTCGGAGCCGGGTCGGCCACTGACTCACCGGAACGCGAGAGCCGAGCAACTCCAGAAGCACCGGCAGGAGTTCATCGTCTGTGCGGGGCCTGAGCCCGCAAGCTTGGGCCTTTTTGAGAAGTTCGCGTACGCGTGCGTCACCGAAGGCGGGGGCCTGCCCATCAGGCGGCAGCCCGGTCCAGGCAAGGGGGTGCCAGTCGTGGGTGAGCGTGTCCTGGAAGAACACGCTGCGGCGGTCTCGGGGATCCCTGCGAATGACCCACTGGCCCTTGTGCTGTCCGCCGCGAGTCGAGTGCTGGCCCCGGTAAGGGTCCAGGGCCGGAGCGTCATACCAAAGTCCGCGGATCTTCACTCCGCGCCGAGCATCGATCTTGCGGACGTGGTGGACGGGCAGCAGTTCGTAAAACAGCTCCGCCGAGGGGATCTCCATGGCGAATCCGGCCTGGGCGAACGAGGCGGCGAACAGTGAGTTGGGGCTGTGGTCGCCGCCAGGGTCCCAGCTGGGCGCGTACTGGCCCAGTCGGCGCCGTTGCCAGACTGCAACGATCCAGGTGGCGATCACGTGCTCCATCTCGTCGATGGTCAGCACCGCGTCACCTTCCGGGTCGGCGCCGCGGTCGCCGGGGTCGATGCCGGTGTAGCCGGGCAGCTGCTCGAACAGCAGCGACCTGATCGCGCCGAAGGCCCGCTCGCAGGCGGACTTGTCCGTGGGCCGCAGAACGCGGCTGGGAAGGATGTTGCAGCCGAGCACCCGCTGGGCGTCGACCAGGTGGTGGTTGCGATAGACAGACCCGTGGTCGGTGGTCACGGTCTCCGGCGCGAAGAACGGCAGGCCGGCGACCTTATGCCCGGCGAACTCGGCAACCACCGTGGCGGGCAGGCCCGGATAGGGCCACTCCAGTTCGTCGCCCCAGTCTGCCCGCATCGGCAGGGGCAGCATCACGTCCCGCAGCAGCATCGCGACGTCCACCGACTGGTCGGAGACTAGGGTGAGACGGAAGGCGCAAAGGGAGTGCGTGTGCACGTCCATCGCGAGCGTGAGGTGGCATTTCACCGGATCGCCGAACACGCTCTCGCGGACCATCACCGGCAGCACCGTGGTGTCCAGCGCGACCACCTGGCCGGGCCGGTGAACCAGCACGTGCCCGTTCTTCGAGGGCAGTTCAGCCGAGCGCGCGTAGCGCTGGCGGGAACCTCCCGGTCCGAACCACTCGCGCCAGACCACCCATAGCGTCTGGTAGCTGGGGACGGTGACGTCCCGGTCGGGGAAGGTCTCGCGTACGTACTGGTGGATCATGCGTTCGCGGGTCCGCATCGTCACCTTCGACCGGTGCAGAGTCTCCGCACGGACCGCGAAGATCGCCTCACGGATCTCCTCCGTGATGCTGGGGTGGCCGCCGCTCTCGCGCAGCCACCGCTCGTCCGCGCATCCCACCAGCCCCGCTTCTCGCCGTCGGCGGTCCCAGCGGATCAGCGTGCGGTAGCCGACCCTGTCCAGGCCCAGCAGCTTCGCCTGCTGGCGGTCCATAGCGGCCAGTTCGGCGACCTTCGCCAAGCGGCGGGCGGTCAGCGTGGTCGTGGCCGGGTCGTACTCCGGTTTCGGCTCGCCCGGCGCGGGACGCAGCGGGTCACCGCTGCGGTAGCCGGTCTCCACCTCCAGCAGGTGGGCCAGGCGGCAAGCGGCCAGCTCCCGCCGTCTGGGCTCCAGATCCTGCACGGTCTTCGGCTGCCGGCCCCGACCGGAGCCCTGGGCTGTGGTCCGGGACGAGGGACGGCAGTTGGGATGGTTGGCCAGGAAGCGGAAGGTCACCGGCTGCCGGGTGCCGTCGTCACCGACCAGGTGGACCCGCCCGAGCTCTGGCTCGCGGCGCTCGACCGTCCAGTGCCTGCCGTCCAGCACCAGGGCCACCCCCGGCGACAGGTCCAGGACGGCCGCCGTCCCCATCATGCCCACCCGGCGGGGTCGATCACCGTGGACCGGTTGCCGAAGGGCCGGTTCAGGTCCGTGCCCAGGCGCCGGTGCCAAAGCAGGTGCAGAAGCTGGGCACGGGCCAGAGGCGGAAAAGGGGTGGCGTCAACGAGTTCGCCGAACGTGCCGCCCTCCCGGGCCGCCGCCACGAGCACCGACCGTAGTCCCAGCGGGTCGGACAGCGGCCGGCGCTGTGAGGAGAAGACATCGACCGCAGCGGCAACATGATCCCTCCAGCCCGCCACGACGGTGTAGTGCCAGCCGCAGGCCAGCGCGACCTCGGCGGTCGCGGCGAACGCTTCCAGGTCCTTCGGCGCGATCAGTGCCCGTGGCCGTACGTCGATCAGCCAGATGCCGCTCCGCGTCACCGCTAGGAAGTCCGGGATGTGTCCCCTGCGGTGGGTCGCGGTGTCGAACCGCAGCCGCAGAGGCTGCGACAACACGTCGACGAGGCCGCCCGCGAAGTCGAGGACCAGAAGCAGTCGTGCCTCCTCCAGGCTCTCGGCCCCGTGATGACGGCCGGTACTGACGAGGAACTGAAGGCTGGGGCGGTGGCGCTGGGCTCGGCGCCAGGAGAACCAGCGCATCGGAGTGCCGTCCGCGAGAGGCGTGCGGGCCAGGTCCCGCACGGTGCACGACACCTCGTCGCCCGCTGTCCGCCAGGTCACCGTCCAGCGGCGCGTCCACTCCGGCCCGAGGCCGAGGCTGTCCCTGCCCAGCTCCACGGACACCGGGACGAGCAGGTCTTCCCACCAGCAGCTCTGTGACCACAGCCCACCGACCCGAGCCTCAGCCGGGGACGCTGGCTGTACGAGGGAACGTGCTCCGTCCACGGCACCACTCGACCACCGTCGAGAGCGGCAAGCAGAGTGATCTCCGGATCTGGTGACAACTCGGCCGAGAAACAGCCGGAAGTGACAACTACCGCATGAATCTGGTGGCAGGAAGCGCTGGAATCACGAGAGAACACGTCAGGATCAAAGGCCCTCACCGGTGACACCTAACGCTGGAAGTCACAGTAGCGACCGGCCCGCGGTGACCGGCCCGCGCCGGGCCATTCCCGGCTACGGGCGCGGCAGCGTCGGATAGTCCGTGTACCCCTCCGCCCCGCCCACGTACATCAGCCCCTCGTCCCGTACCGGGTTCAACGGCGCGCCGGCGCGCATCCGTTCCACCAGGTCCGGGTTGGCGAGGAACGCGCGGCCCAGGGAGATCAGGTCCGCGCCCGCTTCGAGCAGGCGCTCGGCCGCCCGTCGGCCGCCGTCGGCGGGCAGCGGCCCGCCCCAGCCGAGCACCGGGTTGGCGATCAGGGTGCCGGGCCACCGTTCGCGGAGGTCCTGGAAGAGCGGGCTCCCGGGGTCCGCGAAGACCACATGGAGGTAGGCCAGGTCGCCGATCCGGGCCAGGGCGTCGACCAGTTCGGGGTAGATCGCCTCGGTGTCGCCCTCCTCGATGCCGTTGACGGTGATGCCGGGGGCGATGCGTACGCCGACGCGTTCCGGGCCTATCGCCTCGGCGACGGCGCGGGCGACCTCGACCACGAAGCGGATGCGGTGGGCGACCGGGCCCCCGTACCCGTCCGTGCGGTGGTTGGTGTTCCTGGCCAGGAACTGCTGGAGGAGGTAGCCGTTGGCGGCGTGCACCTCGACCCCCGCGAAACCGGCGTCGATCGCGCGGCGCGCGGCGGCGGCGAAGTCGGCGACGGTCCCTCGGATGTCCTCCGCCGTCATCTCGCGCGGCACGACCGCGGGCCGGTGGCCGCCCGGCGTGTGGATCGTGTCCGGCAGCGGCACCGGGGAGGGCGCCACCGGCGTGCGCCCGCTGTTGTCCGGATGCCCGACCCGGCCGCCGTGCTGGATCTGGAGGAACATCCGGCCGCCCGCGTCCCGCACCGCGTCCGTGACCCGCCGCCAGCCCGCCACGTGCGCGTCGTCGTGGATCGCGGTGATGTTGGCGTACGTCTGACCGACGGCGTTGGGCGTCGACGCCTCGGCGATGATCAGCCCGGCCGACGCTCGCTGCGCGTAGTACGTGGCCATGACCGGCTGCGGGACGCCGTCGGCGGAGGCGCGGTTGCGGGTCATCGGAGCCATGACCAGGCGGTTGGGAAGAGCGAGACTCCCGAGCTTCGTGGGGCGCAGGAGGGGGGACCGCGTGGTCGCCCCCTCGGCCGTCCCCTCGGCCGTCTCAGCGGTCGTCCTCGTGGACACGTCCGTGGTCAAGTCCGTGCTCATCGTGGGCTCCCTGTTCGTGCGGCCGCCGGGATTGGGTCCGGCCGGTCCGGTGGTGCTGGTGACAGGGACGACTCTGCGCCGGAGCGCTTCGGGTGCCCTGACGGTCCGCTGACGGCCGGTCCGCAGACCCCGGCGCCGCTCACCCCAGCGCCGCTCACCCCGGCGCCACTCAGCCCAGCGCCCCCAACGCCGCGTCCACCGTCCGCCGCAGCGCCTCCGCGTCCGCCCCGGCCCGCGACCGCAGGTTC
>NZ_JASKYR010000559.1:0-4878 GCF_041028215.1 Streptomyces flavofungini | reverse complement strand
CCGTTGTCCCCAGGGGGAGGTTGTCCGCCTGGCTGCCGCCCCCGGAGGGCCGACCCGCCTTGCCTTGCCGCTGCCCAGCCATTGGCCAGGGACAGGAGCAGGCCCCGCTCGGCGGACGCCTCCTCGTGCGCGATGGCCCGCTCTGCCCAGCCTTCGCCCCCCCGGCAGGCACAACACGCCCCAACCCGGCCCTCGACGGAGCAGCCCGTTCCGCCTGGTTGGGGTCTCCGGGGGCGGCCCGTCAGTCACCGTTCCGCCCTTGGCAACCCCGCCGCGGGTGCGGGTCGTTTCGCGTGGGGCGGACACGTGGGGAGCGGTGTTTCCCGGGGTGGCGGCAAGGGCAGATTGGTGCCGGGTCGGAGCCCGGCCTCGGCGCGTTGATCGTTCGTTGATCGGTTGTTTCGCGGGGGCGGGCAGCATCAATGTCATGCAGATCGACACGACGGCCCAGCCCAAGCTCGCCTGGCAGGAGCAGGCGCTGTGTGCCCAGACCGGCGCTGACTTCTTCTTCCCCGAGCCCGGCAGCTCGGTGCGCGAGGCGAAGTACATCTGCCGGATGTGCACCATGCGCTCGGCCTGCCTGGAGTACGCGCTCGCCAACGACGAGCGGTTCGGCGTCTGGGGCGGCCTCTCCGAGAAGGAGCGGTACGCCCTCAGACGCCCCGCGCCGAGCGCGTGAGCCATCCCTCCGCCACCGCCGAAGAGGCGCCCGTCACGGGGGACGGGCGCCTTCGCGCGCGCGGTGCTCAGGCGTAGGTCACCGTGAAACGCTCCGTGCCCGCGGGGACCTGGACGTCGTCGCCCGAGACGGGCAGCCCGCGGCCGTCCGCGGTCGCCGAGCGGACCCGGCCGAACCGGCAGGGGTAGACATAGCGCACGTGCTCGGGCGTCGCGGTCACGTCCACCGTCACCTTCCGGTCGCGCGCGTCGTGCGTGAGCCGGTAGCCGAAGGGGGCGCCGAAGAGCGTCGGTGCCTCCGCCACGGCCACCGAGGTCCCGTCCGGCACCCAGTGCGGACGGACGCCCGGCGCGACGTACAGATGCGCGTCGCCGTCCTCGTCCGCCTCGAAGAGCAGGATGTCGCGGAGCAGCAGCAGGTACTCCGCGGCGGCCCAGCCGTGCGGGATGTCGCCCATGTACCAGGGCCGCGCGGGCACTTCGCGGAAGTCCGACGCGATGGTGAACGCGTGCTGCTCGTTCCACGCGCCGAGGGCCACGGCCCGCTCCCGCGTCCGCGGGAAGGCCGCCCCCACGATCCAGCCCAGCAGCTCGTCCATCCGCCCCGGATCGCCCGCGAGCAGATACGCGTGCGCCAGCTGCGTGGTCAGATAGGGGCCGAAGGCGTTCCACGCGGCCTCGTGCCGGTAGCCGCCGGAGACGAAGTGGGCGTACATGGTGTCCAGGGTCCACCGTGCCGCCCGGTCGATGTCGGCCCCCAGCTTGCTGCCCATGTGCAGCCGCAGCGGATGGAAGAAGGCCGCGGCGCCGATCATCGTCGAGTCGAGCCGCCCCACGTCGCCGGGCCCGGTCGGGATGTACGTCTCCCACGCCCCGCGCCGCCGCTGCTCGTCGAGGACCCAGCGGACCGAGGCGGCCGTGGCGCGCTTGACGTCGTCGAAGGCCGCCCACAGCTCCGGCACGTCGGGCGTGCCGATCCGCTCGGCGAGCCGCGCCGCCTCGTACAGGCCCGCGAGCGCCCACAGGTCGTCCCAGTAGTGCGGCTTGTCGCGCTCGCCCAGGTGCTCGGCGCTCCAGCCGCTGTGCAGCAGCCCGTACTGGTCGCGGTTGTCGCGCAGCCACCGGGCGCCGTCGATCACGTACGGCGTGTAGAGCCGGGTGCCGAACGCGGCGGCGCGGCCCTTCGTGCGGTCCAGGCGGCCGATCGCCCAGAGGGCCTGGCCGTTGCTGTCCCACTCGTGGTCGTCGCGCTCGTGCGGTCCGCCGTAGAAGCCGTACTCGGCGCAGGGCCCGATGCGGCCCGTGCCGCGGTTGAACCTCAGCGGGTAGTGCGTGCCGAGCTGGTGTTCGGCCAGTGCGGTGTCCCCCACCAGGGAGCAGGCCGTGGCCTCCACGGAGGAGTCCCGTATCCAGAACGAGTCGTAGACCGTGGGGCCCGGGTGGATCTCGCCGCCGTCGGAGAGGATCAGCAGCTGCGAGCGTGCCTCGCGGAAGAGATCCGTCAGATGTGCCACATTGCGCGGCAGCTCGGGCCGCAGCCCCTGGTCGATGAGTTTCGTCGTCCAGAAGCGGCGGTTGGCCTCCTCCAGGTCGCCCGCCCGGGGCGTGGTGATCTCGGCCAGGTCGGCGGCCCCGCTGAAGAGGTCGACGGGCAGCCGCGCATCGAGCTCGAACACCTCGTCGTCGACGACCCGGAACGGCCAGGCGAAGGCGGCGCTGCACAACCCCGCGACCTGGTCCTGCGCCTGGAGCGCGCCGTTCAGCTTGCCGCCCATGACCAGGTCGTTGAAGGGGCTGTGCGACAGATAGGTCTCCGGGTCGTACGAGAAGCCGGGGTTGCCGTACACCCCGTACTGCTCCGGAGCCCTGTCGAAGACCGGGCCCCAGCCGCTGTTGGTCTCCACCCGGTTCTGGTCCGGCAGGTGCCGCAGGAACGTCAGCCGCCGGTCGGTGATCTGGCGGCCGTTGCGGTCGTGCCGCTGGAAGCCGCTCGGCCCGGCGGGCAGCACCGCCGCGCACAGCCAGCCCTCGCGCGGCCGGCCGGTGGCGGTGCCCACGGTCAGCCGGGTCACGACCAGGTCCCGCTGCCGGGCGCCGACCGTCGTCGCGAAGGTGCGCTGCACGAACTCGACGCCGTCCGGCGCGCGGAAGGCGGTCAGGACCACCGGCAGGTGCGGTGCCTCCATCCGCTGGTCGACCGTCCCGCCCTCCGGGAGCTGCGGCAGGGCCAGCGCGCCGGTCGCGGGGTCGAAGAGGAAGAAGGACAGGCAGTACTTGTCGTAGACCGGCTCGATCTCGCCCGCCTGGCCGATCAGGGACTCCTGGCGGTGGTCCTTCACCCCGACCATGTGCCAGTAGCGGTACAGGGCGTTGGAGGCCAGGGCGGCCTCCTTCGACTCGTAGGTGCCGGAGTCGAAGTCGTCGCTCCAGCACCGGAAGGCCTGCTGCGCCCACCAGGGCACGGGACGCGGCACCTGCGCCCGTCCCGCCCAGCCGCGCCACATGACCTCGTAGAACATCCACTCATGGGTCTGCGCCATGGGTACGTCACCCCCGCGCCCACCGTCGCACCGGGGAGGGCGGCCGTAAATCGCCGCGGCGCATCCGGGGTGGCATACGCGTCAACGGGGGCGGGCCGGGACCGCGCCGTCCGGCGCCGTCCCGGCCCGCTCACCGCGTGGGGCCCAGGGAGGTCAGGCGCCCCGCGCCGCCATCCGGGCCTTGCGCGCGGCCAGCTTCTCGTCGAACTTCGACGCCTCGGCGTCGAGGCCGCCCATGAAGAGGCCGAGCTCCTCCTGGGCCTTCAGGCCCTCGGGGCCGAGGCCGTCGATCTCCAGGACGCGCAGGAAGCGCAGGACGGGCTGGATCACGTCGTCGTGGTGGATGCGCAGGTTGTAGACCTCGCCGATGGCCATCTGCGCGGCGGCCCGCTCGAAGCCGGGCATGCCGTGGCCTGGCATGCGGAAGTTGACCACGACGTCCCGCACGGACTGCATGGTCAGGTCGGGGGCGATGTCGAAGGCGGCCTTCAGGAGGTTGCGGTAGAAGACCATGTGGAGGTTCTCGTCGGTCGCGATGCGCGCCAGCATGCGGTCGCAGACGGGGTCGCCCGACTGGTGGCCGGTGTTGCGGTGCGAGATGCGGGTCGCCAGCTCCTGGAAGGCGACGTAGGCCACCGAGTGCAGCATCGAGTGGCGGTTGTCCGACTCGAAGCCCTCGCTCATGTGGGCCATGCGGAACTGTTCGAGCTGGTCGGGGTCGACGGCGCGGGAGGCGAGGAGGTAGTCGCGCATCACGATGCCGTGGCGGCCCTCCTCGGCGGTCCAGCGGTGCACCCAGGTGCCCCAGGCGCCGTCGCGGCCGAAGAGGGAGGCGATCTCGTGGTGGTAGCTGGGCAGGTTGTCCTCGGTGAGCAGGTTGACCACCAGGGCGATCCGGCCGATGTCGGTGACCGGGGACTGGCCCTTCTCCCACGCCTCGCCGTCCTCGAAGAAGCCGGGGAAGTTGCGGGCGTCGGAGAACGGGACGTACTCGTGCGGCATCCAGTCCTTGGCCACCTTGAGGTGGCGATTGAGTTCCTGCTCGACCACTTCCTCCAGCGCGTAGAGCAGACGGGCATCGGTCCAGCTGTCCGCGCTGCCGAGGTGGGGAGAGGTGATCGTCACGTGGGCTCCATTGGGGGACGGGGAGTACTTACGAGGAGTGCGAGCGGTGCACTACCTACGGTGTCGTAGGTTACGTTGCCGTAGGTTAAGCCCTCCGTAAAGAGGAGGGGAAACCGGCCCCCACCCGTCACTGCCGCACCTGGGGTCTCCCCGCTGGTCAGGCGTACAGTTCGCGGAGCCGGACTGAGAGGCACGTCACACAGCCCTCCAGCTTCTCGAACTCACTGATATCGACCGGAACCGGATCGAATCCCAGCTCCGCGAAGAGCTCCGCGCTCTTCGGCGCGCTCGCCGCCATGAGCACCTTCGCGCCACCGAGGAGCACCACGTGCGCGCCCGCCTCCTCCGGCACCGCCAGGAAGCGCGGGAAGAGCGAGCCGTTCTCGACCAGCGGCCCGTATCCGACGACCGTGCCGTCGGGCAGCGCCGTCACCGCCGACTTCAGATGCAGTACGCGGGTCACCGGCACGGTGACGACGCGCGCCCCGAGCGGCTCGAACACCGCCCGCAGCTGCCGTACCCCCTCGGCGTTCGT
>NZ_JASKYR010000558.1:0-4662 GCF_041028215.1 Streptomyces flavofungini | reverse complement strand
GTCCCAGCTCGGCCGCACCGAGCACCCGACCCGCGACGGCAAGCTGACCGAGTACGTCCAGGCCTTCGGGCTCCTCCTGGAGCGCGGCGCCGATCTGGAGGCGGGCTGGCAGGCCTGGCGGCTCGGCATGGTGCCGAGCCGGCACGCCCGCGAAATCATGGGAGTGGACATGCCACAGCCCAGCTGACCCGGGGCGCTACTTCCCCGCGTCGTCCCGCTCCGCGCCGCCCGGCTCGGCGCCGTCCTTCTCCGGCTCCTTGAAGTCGACCTTGCCCATGTGGCGGTTCATCGACTTCATGAGGCCCCAGACGGCAAGGGCCATCACCGCGAAGACGATGAACCCGAGCACGCCGGGCGTCACCTTGTCGTCGTCGACCTCCTTGGCAAGAGGGACGAGATGCGTCATTGCCAGATGTACGTTCACGCTAGGCATTGTCGCGGATGCCCGCGAAGAGGTCGTCCTCGGGGAGGGAGGTATCGACGAGCGACTTCGCGAGCTCGTACTCCTCCGTCGGCCAGACCTCCCGCTGGAGGTCGAGCGGCACCCGGAACCAGCCGCCCTCGGGGTCGATCTGCGTGGCGTGCGCGATCAGCGCCCGGTCACGGATCTCGTAGAAGTCACCGCAGGGAACGTGCGTGGTCAGCGTGCGCTCGACCCGCTCGAACTCGTCCCAGCGCTTCAGCCAGTCCGCGTACGGCGACTCCAGGCCGCGGTCGAGCATCGCCTGGTGCAGGGCCTCGGTGCGCGGACGGTTGAAGCCCTGGTTGTAGTAGAGCTTCTGCGGCTGGTAGACCGGGCCGAACTCGCTCTCCGGGTACTTCTCGGCGTCCGCCGCGCCCTCGAACGCCACCATGCTGATCTTGTGGGTCATGATGTGGTCGGGGTGCGGATAGCCGCCGTTCTCGTCGTACGTCGTGATGACCTGCGGACGGAAGGAGCGGATCTGCCGCACCAGCTCACCGGCGGCCTTGTCCACGTCCTCCAGGGCGAAGCAGCCCTCGGGCAGCGGCGGCAGCGGGTCGCCCTCGGGGAGCCCGGAGTCGACGAAGCCGAGCCACTCCTGCTTGACGCCGAGGATCTCGCGCGCCTCGTCCATCTCCTTCTTGCGTACCTCGTGGATGTGCTCCTGGATGTAGGTGTCGCCCTGGAGCTTGGGGTTGAGGATGTCGCCGCGCTCACCGCCCGTGCACGTCACGACGAGCACGTCCACCCCCTCGGACACGTACTTGGCCATCGTGGCCGCGCCCTTGCTCGACTCGTCGTCGGGGTGGGCGTGCACGGCCATCAGTCGCAGCTGCTCAGTCAAGACTTCGATCCCTCAAGGTGTTGGGCGCCCAGTGCGTGCGGCGCGATCAAGCGGTGCCGTCCCGGGGGCACGTCCTCGCGGGGCGGCGGTCGGGTGACGGGCGGGAGGCTTCTATAGTGACGGAACCGGGGGGCGGAAAATTCCGGCATCCCCTGTTCCTGGAGGACGATCATGGCGGCGGCGGGCTCGAAGCTCCCCGAAGGGCTTCCCGAGGGGCACCCGGAAGAGATCCCCGCGGACCGGTACGGCCGCTCCCGCACCGCGGACGAGGCCGCCGACCGCAAGCTGCGGATCGTGGGCGCCGTGCTCGGCGTGGTCCTGCTCGGCGTGGTCGGCTGGTTCGGCTACGACTACATCAACGGTACGAAGCTCAGCGCCGAGGTCATCAAATTCGACGTGGTTTCGGCCGAATCCGTCGAGGCGCACCTCGAAGTGCGCAAGGACACCGACGCCAAGGGCTACTGCACGCTGCGCTCGCAGGCCGAGTCCGGCGCCGAGGTCGGCCGCGCGGACTTCCGCTTCGACCAGCGCACCGACCGGATCGACAAGGTCGTCACGCTCCGTACGACAAGCAAGGCCACCAGCGTCGAGCTGCTCGGGTGCCACGCCGACTGACATACCGGCTTTACGGCTCTCACCTGCGCTGACGCAACTCTGACGGCTTATGTCCTCCCTCTGGCACGCCTGAATTGTTAGGCTCGTGGTTTCGCCCACCCGTAAGGGAACATCCTTCTGGGTAGGGCGATGCTTTGTATTCCCAGTACCTACGAGGAGCACCTGTGACCCAGACCAGCGAGAACGTCACCTGGCTGACCCAGGAGGCGTACAACCAGCTCAGGGCCGAGCTGGAGTACCTGTCTGGTCCCGCGCGCACCGAGATCGCGGCGAAGATCGCGGCAGCGCGTGAGGAGGGCGACCTGCGCGAGAACGGCGGGTACCACGCGGCCAAGGAGGAGCAGGGCAAGCAGGAGCTCCGCGTGCGCCAGCTGACCCAGCTCCTGGAGACCGCGAAGGTCGGTGAGGCTCCGGCCGCCGACGGCGTGGTGGCGCCCGGCATGGTCGTGACCATCGCCTTCGACGGCGACGAGGACGACACGGTGACCTTCCTGCTCGCCTCCCGGGAGTACGCGAGCGACGAGATCGAGACGTACTCGCCGCAGTCCCCGCTGGGCACCGGCGTGAACGGCAAGAAGATCGGCGAGAACGCGCAGTACGAACTGCCCAACGGCAAGTTCGCCTCGGTCAAGATCCTTGAGGCCAAGCCGTACCAGGGCTGACGGCCGCATCGCAGACATGACAGGGCCCCGGCGCGCGACGCGCCGGGGCCCTGTCATGTCCTCCCGGACCGTCCGGCCGCAGGCCGTCCGGTCTCAGGCCGTCGCCGAGCGGTACTTGCGCACGGCCAGCGTGCGGAAGGCCACGACGATCAGGACCGAGTAGATCACCGAGGCCCAGACAGGGTGCTGCATGGGCCAGGCCGAGGAGTCCGAGACGCCGGGGTTGCCGAAGAGCTCGCGGCAGGCCTGCACGGTCGCGCTGAAGGGGTTCCAGTCGGCGACGTGCCGCAGCCAGGGCGTCATCTGGCTGGAGTCCACGAAGGCGTTCGAGATGAAGGTGACCGGGAAGAGCCAGATCAGGCCGCCCGACGTGGCCGCCTCGGGGGTGCGGACCGAGAGGCCGATGAGCGCGCCGACCCAGGTGAAGGCATAGCCGAGCAGGAGCAGCAGGCCGAAGGCGGCCAGCGCCTTGGGGATGCCCTCGTGGACGCGCCAGCCGACGAGCAGCGCCACGATCGCGAGGACGAGCAGGGTCAGCGCGGTCTGCACGAGGTCGGCGATCGTACGGCCGGTGAGGACCGCGCCGCGTGCCATGGGCAGCGAGCGGAAGCGGTCGATGAGGCCCTTGTGCATGTCGTCGGCGATACCGGCCCCGGCGCCCGCCGTGGCGAAGGTGACGGTCTGCGCGAAGATGCCCGCCATCAGGAAGTTCCGGTAGACCTCGGGGTCGGTGCTCGCGCCGATCTTCATGGAGCCGCCGAAGACATAGCTGAACAGCACCACGAACATGATCGGCTGGATGAGGCCGAAGATGACCATCTCGGGGATGCGGGACATCCTGATCAGGTTGCGCTTGGCGACGACCAGGGAGTCCCTGACGGACTGGCCGATGCCGCCCGCGGGGCGGGGAGCCGTGCCGGGCACGGAGTCGGTGACGGTGCTCACTTGTCGGCCTCCTTGCCGCGCTGGGACGTACCGCGGGTCTTGGTCTTGGTCTCCGCGGTCTCCGTGCCGCCCTCGTCCGGCAGCTCGGCGGCGTGGCCGGTGAGGGAGATGAAGACGTCGTCGAGGGTCGGGCGGCGCAGCCCGATGTCGTCTATCTCGATGCCCCTGACGTCCAGCTCGCGGATGACCTCGGCGAGCAGCTTGGCGCCGCCGGTGACGGGCACGGTCAGCTTGCGGGTGTGCTCGGCGACGGCCACCTCGCCCTTGCCGAAGCCGCGCAGGACCTCCGAGGCGGTGGCGATGTGCTCCCGCTCGTGCACCACGACCTCGACGCGCTCGCCGCCGGTCGTGGCCTTGAGCTGGTCGGAGGTGCCACGGGCGATGACGCGGCCGTGGTCGATGACGCAGATGTCGTGCGCCAGGTGGTCGGCCTCCTCCAGATACTGGGTCGTGAGCAGCAGGGTCGTGCCGCCCGCGACGAGCTCCTGGATGACCTCCCAGAGCTGCTGGCGGTTGCGCGGGTCGAGGCCCGTGGTGGGCTCGTCCATGAACATGACGGGCGGCGAGACGACGAGCGCGGCGGCGAGGTCGAGGCGGCGGCGCATGCCTCCCGAGTACGTCTTGGAGGGCCGGTCGGCGGCGTCCGACAGATTGAACCGGTCGAGCAGCTCGGCCGCCCGGACCTTCGCCTCCTTGGCCCGCATCTGATAGAGCTGGCCGACCATCTGGAGGTTCTCCCGGCCGGTCAGATACTCGTCGACGGCGGCGAACTGGCCGGAGAGGCCGATCGAGCGCCGCACTTCGTTGGGGTGCCTGAGCACGTCGATCCCGGCGACGACGGCCTTGCCGCTGTCCGGTGTGAGCAGAGTCGTCAGGCAGCGGACCGCCGTGGTCTTCCCAGCGCCGTTCGGCCCGAGCAGGCCGAGCACCGTGCCCTCGGGCACGTCCAGATCGACGCCGTCCAGAGCCCTTACGTCGCCGAAGGTCTTGACCAGGCCTTCGGCGTAGATGGCGCCTGGCATGAGAGTTCTCCCCCGTGGGTGGGTGACTTTCTACGGAAAAGTTTAGATTTACCGGAACGCGGACGCCCGGCGACCAGTGACATGCAGCACACCATAACGCGATGTATCGCG
>NZ_JASKYR010000557.1:0-5653 GCF_041028215.1 Streptomyces flavofungini | reverse complement strand
GCGTCAGCTCGTTCGGGGTGGGCGGGACGAACGTGCACGTCGTACTCGAAGAGGCTCCCGCCCCGCCGCCCCGACCGGCCGACGCGCCCGAGCCGCCGGACGTCCTCGTGCTCGCGGGGCACACCGGGGCCGCGCTCACCGACAACGCCACCGCCCTCCGCGACCATCTGCGGGCCCACCCCGACACGCGCCACGCGGACCTCGTGACGACCCTGGCGCTCGGCCGCGCCCACCGAAGACACCGCGTCGCGCTGCGCGGGAACACCGTCGCCGCGCTCACGGGCGCCCTCGACACCTGGCTCGCCGAGCGGCACACGGAGGGATACGGCACGGACGGGGGCGGTACGGACGGGGCCGACACCGGGTTCCTCTTCACCGGGCAGGGGAGCCTCTACGCGGGCGCGGCACGGCAGCTCTACGACCGCTTCGCCGTCGTACGCGACGTCCTCGACGCCTGTGAGCGGCAGTACGCCGGGCTCAGCGGCGGCGACAGTCTCCTCGGCCCCCTTCTGACGACCGGGCACGACCCGGAGGCCGAGCCGCCCTGGCCGACCGAGCTGGCGCAGCCCGCGCTCTTCGCCCTCCAGTGCGCCCTGGTCCGGCTCTGGCGCGAGGCGGGCATCACGCCGCGCGTGGTGGCCGGGCACAGCGTCGGCGAGTACGCGGCGCTGCACGCGGCCGGTGCCCTCTCCGTCGAGGACGGCCTGCGGCTGACCGCCGGGCGCGGCAGGCTGATGCGCGACCTCTGCGCCCCGGGCGCGATGGTCGCCGTGCCCTTGACGGAGCACGCGGCGAAGGAGCTCGCCGCCGAGGTGCCCGGCGTCGGACTCGCCGTGGTCAACGGCGCCCGCGGCCAGGTCCTCGCAGGGCCGGCCGCCGCCATGGAGCGGCTCCTGCGGCTGCTGGCCGGGCGCGGGGTCTCCGCCCGGCGGCTCCCGGTGCGGCACGCGTTCCACACCGCGCTGATGGACCCCGTACTGCCGGGGCTGCGTGAGCTGTGTGCCGAGGCCGGGTTCGCGCCCTGCGAGGTGCCGTTCGTGAGCACCCTCGACGGGCGCGCCCGCCCCGCCGGGTGGATCCCCGACGCGGACCACCTCGTACGCCAGGCACGGCACCCGGTGCTCTTCGCCGAGGCCCTGCGGACCCTCGGCACCTCGCACCCGGGCACCGCCGCGCTCCTGGAACTCGGCCCGCACCCCACCCTCAGCGGGCTCGTGCGCAGGGAGCTGCCGGGCCGCACGGCGTATCCGACGCTGCGGCGCGGGGCCGGGCTCGGACCGCTCTGGGACGCGGCGGCGGCCCTCTACCGGGGTGGGGCCCCGCTCGACTGGCGGGCCTTCATGGGCGGTACGGGGCGCAGAATCCCGCTGCCCGGCTACCGCTTCCAGCACAAGGACTACTGGACAGGGCCGGAGAACCACCTTCCGCGGCCCGTACAACCGCCCGCACAACCACCCGTACAACCGGCAAGGGATGAGACCGAAGTGGCACAGGACGAAGCAGCGGTCGAGCGTGTGCTCCAGCACATCATCAAGGTCACCGCGAAGCACCTCAGCTACGACACCAGCGAGATAGCCGAGGACGCCTCCTTCTTCGACCTGGGGGCGGACTCGCTTCAGATGATCGGCGTGCTGCGCGAACTGGAGGAGGAGCACCGCGTCAAGGTGTCGATGCGGGAGCTCTTCGAGGAGGCGGGGACCGCGAAGGGGCTCGCCGCGATCATCGTCGGGAAGATGGCGCCCGAGCCGGTGACCCCGGTGGGACCCGAGCCGGTGACCCCGGTGGCGCCCGCCCCGGCGGCGTACACCGCGCCCGCGCCCGTTGCCTCCGTGCCCGCTCCGGCCGGGCGCCCGGCCGGAGCGGGCTTCGGCGCCCSGGSGCGCCGGGGCGGCGCGGCCCGCTCGGCCACCCGGGTCCCCGAGCCCTGGCGCGCGGTCAGCCAGCCCTCGGCGACCAGCTCGGCATAGGCGTCGGCGACGGTGTTCCTGGCGAGGCCGAGGTCGGCGGCGAGCGAGCGGTAGGGCGGCAGCCGGGTGCCGGGAGCGAGCCTGCCCTCCCGCACGGCGTCCCGCAGCGCCCGGATCAGGACGGCCCGGCGGCTGCCCGCTCCGGACAGCTCCAGATGGAGGTCACTGCCGATCCGCTCCGCCGGATTGACCCATGAATCGCGCATGGAAATGCACCCTATCCGAGGTCTTTCCGGCGCCTAGATTCATGGGTATGACGAACGAAGCGATCACCGCCGAGGCCCGGACCACCGCCCCCCGCCTCAACTTCGCCAAGACCGCCCCCAAGGCCTTCAAGGCCCTCATCGGCTTCGACGCCGCCGCCCGCGAGGGGCTCGACCCGGCCCTGGTCGAACTGATCCAGATCCGCGCCTCGCTGCTCAACGGCTGCGCCTACTGCCTGCACATGCACACCTCCGACGCCCGCAAGGCCGGTGAGGACGAGGCACGGCTGCACATGATCGGCGTCTGGCGCGAGGCGCGGAACTTCTTCACCGGGAAGGAGCGGGCGGCCCTCGCGCTGACCGAGGCGGTCACGCTGGTCGACCGCGGCGGGGTCCCCGACGACGTCTACGCGGAGGCCGCCCGGCACTTCGACGAGACGGAACTGGCCCGCGTCCTCGCCCTGATCCTCACCATCAACACCTGGAACCGCATCGCCCTGAGCACCGGCAAGGTCGCGGGCGAGGACGAGCGCACGGCGGGCTGAGGACCGCCGCGCACAGAAGCGCCGCCGCGCACGACGAAGGCCGGGCCCCGCGGAAATCCGCGGGGCCCGGCCACATCCGAAGGGGCCATACGGCCATACGGCCATACGGCCATACGGCTCCCAGAGGCTCCGGCGTCAGCCCTTGAGCCCCGCCATCCACGCCTCGACCTCGTCGGAGCGGCGCGGCAGCGCCGCCGAGAGGTTCCGGTTGCCGTCCTCGGTCACGAGGATGTCGTCCTCGATCCGGACGCCGATGCCCCGGTACTCCTCCGGCACGGTCAGGTCGTCGGCCTGGAAGTACAGACCCGGCTCGACGGTCAGGCACATGCCCGGCTCAAGGGTGCCGTCGACGTAGGACTCACGGCGCGCGGCGGCGCAGTCGTGGACGTCCATGCCGAGCATGTGGCCGGTGCCGTGCAGGGTCCAGCGGCGCTGGAGGCCCAGCTCCAGGACGCGCTCCACCGGGCCCTCGACGAGGCCCCACTCCACCAGCCTCTCGGCGAGCACGCGCTGCGAGGCGTCGTGGAAGTCGCGGTACGCGGCGCCGGGCTTGACGGCCGCGATACCGGCCTCCTGGGCCTCGTACACGGCGTCGTAGATCTTCTTCTGGAGCTCGCTGAAGCGGCCGTTGATCGGCAGGGTGCGGGTGATGTCCGCGGTGTAGTACGTGTGCGTCTCCACACCGGCGTCGAGCAGGAGCAGCTCGCCGGAGCGGACGGCGCCGTCGTTGCGCACCCAGTGCAGGGTGGTGGCGTGCGGGCCCGCGGCGCAGATCGAGCCGTAGCCGATGTCGTTGCCCTCGACGCGGGCGCGCAGGAAGAACGTGCCCTCGATGTAGCGCTCGCTCGTCGCCTCGGCCTTGTCGAGGACCTTGACGACGTCCTCGAAGCCGCGCGTGGTGGAGTCGACGGCCTTCTGGAGCTCGCCGACCTCGAACTCGTCCTTGATAAGGCGGGCCTCGGAGAGGAAGACCCGCAGCTCCTCGTCGCGCTCGGCGGTGACCTTGTCGGTCAGCGCCGACTCGATCCCGGTGTCGTGGCCGCGGACGACGCGGACGGGCCCGGTGGCCTCGCGCAGCGCGTCGGCGAGCTCGCGGACGTCGGACGCGGGGATGCCGTACAGCCTCTCGGCCTCGGTGAGGGAGTGGCGGCGGCCGACCCACAGCTCGCCCTGGCCGTCCAGCCAGAACTCGCCGTTCTCGCGGTCGGAGCGCGGCAGCAGGTAGAGGGTCGCGTCGTGGCCGCCCTCGGTGGGCTCAAGGACCAGGACGCCGTCCTCGGTCTGGTTGCCGGTCAGGTAGGCGTACTCGACGGAGGCGCGGAAGGCGTAGTCCGTGTCGTTCGAGCGGACCTTCAGGTTGCCCGCGGGGACGACGAGGCGCTCGCCCGGGAAGCGCGCGGAGAGCGCGGCGCGGCGGGCGGCGGTCTGCGCGGCCTGCTCGATCGGCCGCAGATCGTGCAGCTCGGTGTCGGCCCAGCCGGACTTCATGTTCTCGGCGAGCTCGTCGGAGACGCCGGGGTACAGACCGTTCTTGCGCTGCTTGATCGGCTCCTCTTCGGTCTCCTCCGGGGTTTCCGGGATCTCCGCGTTGAGAGCGTCCGACACGATCTGCCTCCTATGTACGACACTGGACCACCTTCCATCGTACGGCTGTACGGAAGGGGGCCCAGGGCCGTAGGGCCTCTTACCGCGCGTGCTCGCGGCCTCACTCGAAGCGGGCCGCGAGCAGCACCACGTCCTCCTCGCCGTCCATGGCGTCGCGCCCGTCGGGGAGCATGGCCCGCAGGATGTGGTCGGCGATCGCGCCGGGGTCATCGCGGAGGTCCCTGGGCACGCACGCCGCCGCCGCGTGCAGCCGCGCGAACGCCCGGTCCGTCGCCTCTCCGGTGCGGTGGAGCAGGCCGTCGGTGTACAGCAGCACCGTTTCTCCCCGCTCCGGGGAGAATTCGACGCTGGGCGCCTCCCAGCAGGCCAGCATGCCGAGCGGCGCCGAGAGCGAGGTCTCCACGAACTCCGTGCGCCGCTCCCCGATGATCAGGGGCGGGCTGTGCCCCGCACCGGCGAGGACGATTCTGCGCGCGGCGGGCTCGCAGTACGCGAAGAGCGCGGTGGCCGACCGCGCGGGCTCGGTCAGCCTGAGCAGCAGCTCCAGATCGGAGAGTACGGCGACGGGGTCCTCGCCCTCCATCACGGCATACGCACGCAGGGAGGCCCTGAGCCGTCCCATCGCAGCGACGGCACTGGGCCCCGACCCGGTGACCGACCCCACCGCGAGGCCGAGCGCGGCCTCCGGCAGCGGCAGCGCGTCGTGCCAGTCGCCGCCGCCGCGCGGCCCGGTGCGGTGCCGGGCGGCGAGCCGCACCCCGGCGACCCGGGGAAGCCGCGAGGGCATCAGCTCCTCGCGCAGGGTCGCGGTGGTCTCGCGGGCGCGGTGCAGTTCGACCAGGCGGGCCAGGTGCTCGGAGGCGTGGCGCGCGTAGAGGCCGGTGAGGTGGCGGCGGCGCTCGGCCGGTTCGGCGGGCTCGTCGTACAGCCAGACGGCGGTGCCGAGCGGGCCGCCGGTGGCGGTGACGAGGGGCAGGGCGTAGCTGGCGGCGAAACCGAGGCGGACGGCGACGGCGCGGTGCAGGGGGTCCAAGCCGTCCTCGGCGAGGAGGTCGGGCCTGATGAGCTCGCTCCCGCGGCCGGGCGCGCCGGTCTTCGGGTCGTCGAGGAGGCGGCCGTGGCTGGTCGCGGCGCGCGGCACCGTCTCGATGTGTCCGAGGTCCGCGCGGGTGAGGCCGAGACCGGTGGCGGAGTCGGGGCCGAGCCCGTCGGCGGGCTCCAGTACGGCGAGGCCGCGGGGGGCGCCGGTCAGGGCGGCGCCGGCGCGCAGCAGCTCGCTCAGGGCGTCGTCGAGGGTGTCCGTGCGGGAGAGCCGCTCGGTCAGTTCATGGAG
>NZ_JASKYR010000556.1:0-4844 GCF_041028215.1 Streptomyces flavofungini | reverse complement strand
GTGTCATCGCCCTTGAGCGGCACGAGGCGAATGACCGCCGTCTTGGGAGCGACCTGGGGAAGGTTTCCTTCGTCTTGACCGCTGGCCACCGGGTCGAGGGGCTTTTGCGCGGTTTCTTCGGCCTGGCGCTGTGTGCCGATGTCAGCTGGCTGCTCGTCCCGGGTTCGGGATCTCGGAGGCTGAGGCTCGTCCGGGACCTCATCCCCGGTCTGAGCAGTCAGAAGCTGCGGCTCATCCCGAGCCTGGGCGGATGGCGCTTGATGCTGGCTTTCGGGTGGCGTCGGCCCGGTGTGGTCTAACGCGTGACAGCTCCCGTGCGTCGCGGCGGCGACGGTGAGGGCGAGCTCAGGCGACGGCTTCGGCTGCGCCCGGGGGTCCGGAGCCGCTGAGGGACCGGCGTCGCCGAGTTCGTCGGCGAGTTGGTGGATGAGGATGCCGTGCCGGTACGCGGTCTCGCCCACCTCGGCGCAGTTACTGCCGTACACGGACAGCCTGTTGCCCTCCTCCTTGACCACCTCGATGGGCTGCCGTGCCGCACGCGCCTCCTTGGTGAGGAGCGCGCCGAGGCGGGCCGCGTGGGGGGTGAGGACGGCCACGCGAGGGCGGAGCCTGGTCCGTGCGAAGTCCTTGGCCTCCTGGTCGGCGAGGAGCCGCCCCGCGTCGAGGGTGACGACACGGTCGGCGGTGCGTGCCGCCTCCTTGGGGTCGTCGGTGGTGAACAGGACCGTGCCGCCTTGGCCGACGTGGGCGCGCAGAATTTCGTGCAGCCAGGCGCCCTCCCGGGCCGAGAGCCCGTCGGCGGGGCCGTCGAGGACGAGCGTGTGGGGGTCTGCGAGCAGTGCGCAGGCCAGGCCGAGGCGGCGGTCCATGCCGCGCGAAAGCGTGCCGAGGCGCTGGTCGCGGAGGCTGACGAGGCCGACGGCCTCGAGTACGTCGTCGGCCCGTGTGGACGGTACGGCGACGGCGGCGCAGAGCATCCGCAGGTGGTTGCGGACGGAGCGGGCCGGATGGCCGGGGACGTCGCCCAACAGGACGCCGACCTCGCGCGAGGGCTGGGCGATGCGGTGCAGCGGGCGCCCTCTGAAGTACGTGATGCCGCGGCCCTGTTGAAGTTCGAGCATGAGCCGCAGCGCCGTGGTCTTCCCGGCGGCCTCGGCGCCGAGCAGCGCCGTGACTTGGCCGGTGCGTGCCTCGAAGGACACGTCGTCGACGGCGGGCGGGAGCTCCTGGCGGGGATTGCTGGTCAGTCCGATGGCCTGGATCATCGCTTCTCTCGCAGGATGTGCGACCGCTCGACGGCCGGGGCCCGTCCACCGGATCAGGGGGGACGAGCCCCGTGGGTACCACAGCAAGATAACGCGACATATACGGCTTTTCAGGCAGGGCGGCTTCACTGGTGTCCCCGCGAGTGACACCGAGGGCTAACCAGCGGGCCGCCCGGCGGGCCGCCGTTCGGCGGCAGAACGGGGGCGGCCGTGACCGCTGGTGTCAGACTTCGGGGCGCAGCATCGGCGGGTTGAGGAGCGTGGCCCCTCCCGCGCGGAAGAGCTGGGCGGGTCGACCGCCCTGCCGAGTGGTGGTGCCGCCGGTGGGGACGAGGAAGCCCGGAGTGCCCGTGACCTTGCGGTGGAAGTTGCGGGGGTCCAGGACCACGCCCCATACCGCCTCGTACACCCGCCGCAGCTCGCCGACCGTGAACTCCGGCGGGCAGAAGGCCGTGGCCAGCGAGGAGTACTCGATCTTGGATCTGGCGCGCTCGACCCCGTCCGCGAGGATCTGTCCGTGGTCGAAGGCGAGCGGCGCCGACGGTTCGCCCTCGCGTCCGTACCCGCCCTTGTCGAGCAGGGTCTCTACGGGCGCCCAGCGCGCGCTGTGCGCGTCGCCGCCCGCGCGGGGCGCGGGCAGGTCGGGGGCCAGCGCGAGGTGGGCGACGCTGACGACGCGCATTCGTGGGTCCCGTTCGGGATCGCCGTAGGTGGCGAGTTGTTCGAGGTGCGCTCCGTTGTCCTGGGCCGGGGCTGCGGGGTCGTGGGCACAGAGGCCCGTCTCCTCGCTCAGTTCTCGGGCCGCCGCGGACGACAGGTCCTCGTCGGGGCGGACGAATCCTCCGGGGAGCGCCCAGCGCCCTTGGAAGGGCTGCTCACCGCGCCGCACGGCCAGCGCGCAGAGCGCGTGACGGCGCACGGTCAGCACGACCAGGTCGACGGTGACGGCGAAGGGCGGGAAGGCCGACGGGTCGTAGGGCGACATGCCGCGATCATAGTCGTCTTCCTGACGATAAACATCTCCTTCGGCCACCGCTTCCCGGCCCGTTTCCTCACCGCCGCCCAGGGGCCCGTCATCGCCTCTCTGCTCCATCGCGTCCAGGTCACACCCCCAACTGCAGTTCGTCGGCCGCTTCCTCGACCATGGCCAGACCCAGTCGGCTCACCCGTACGGAGAAGGGGGCACCGGCGACGCTCAGCGAGGTGAGGCCCAGCTCTCCCAGCGGGGCACTTCGAAGGGGCCGAAGGGTCACCGCGCCTGCCGGTGCGTCGGGCCGGATCCCCGCGAGGGCCGCGAGGACATACACCCCTGCCGCCGCGGCGGTAGCCGCTGGACGGCAGGCGGCCGGGTGCGGGACCGGAGCCGCGCCGTCCGTGCGCTGCTCCCCCGCGTACATCTCGGGCAGCCGACAGCCGAAGCTCTCGGCCGCCGACAGCATCCCGCTCAGCAGGGAACTCGCCTCCTTCTCATAGCCCGCCGCGGCAAGTCCCGCGACGGCCACGGCCGTCTCCTGTACGCGGACCGCCCCGCTCCGGTGCCCGAACGGGTTGTACCCGTTCTCCTTGACGCCCAGGCTGCGCAGTCCCCACCCGGAGTCCATGGCGGGCCCGCCGAGCAACCGGGCCAGCTGTTCGGTCTGCACCTTGTCGAGCAGCCCGACGGCGAACGCTCCCGCCCCGAGCAGACCTGTGTCCAGCAGGTGGGCCGCTCCGCCGGTGAGATGAGGGACGAGGCGTCCGTCGGGCAACCGCGCCAGGGCCGGTCGGCCCCCTGCCCGGTCCTCCACCCAGAACTCCGAGCGGAACGTGGATCGCAGCCGCTGGGCCCACTGCCGCAGCTCGTCAGCGCCCTCGCGGCCGAAGGCGTCGAGCAGGTCAGCGCCGAGGATCGCCGCCCGGTGTGCGTGAACCTGGGTCGTGCAGCGCACCGGCCCGTTGGGCCGCGCGTCCGGCAGGAACACCCTGTCGCCCACCGCGGTGCGCAGCCACTGCAGGCATCTCTCCGCCGCGGGCAGCAGCCCCTCCACTTCCTGGCTCGGCAGTCCCCATCGCCGTGCCTCCGCGAGCAGGACCGGGAAGAGCAGTGTCGCCTCGGTACCGGTGCAGCCGGGTGGCAGGTGTGGCCCGGCGTCCCGCAGCGGTCCGGGAATCATGCCGGTTCGCGGGCCCGGCCCGGTGCGTTGGCTGCGCGCCAGGGTGCGCAGCGTGCCGCCCGCGAGTCCGGTCCCGAGCGGCAGCGTCATGCGGGCCGCCGCCAGCGCTTCGGCCGGTGCGAGGCCACAGCGCCATGGGGCACCGGCGGCCGCGTACAGGTCGGTGGGGTGTTCGTGGTCCCGCAGCAGCAGTGCCCGCAGGTCTTCGACGGACTGGGTGAGGAGTGGCTGCACCCGCGGGTCGTCACCGACGGCCCGCGCTTGGGCGAAGGAACGTGCCTCGGCCGGAGAACGCGTACCGGCGAGGGGCCGATTCCCTGCGAGGGAACGCGTCCCGCCTCGACCCGTCGACCGTACCGGCCTGGCACCCGTGGGGGCCGCCCGCAGCTCCAGTGTTCGCGAAGCGCCCGGCAGTAGCTCCACCTCCCAGCGCAGCACTCCAGCGGAGGCCAGCGCGTCGGTGGGTGCCGGTTCGGCCGTGACCAGGCAGTCGGCCGAGGCGGTCGACCACCGCATACCGGAGGCGTGCACGCCGGCCGGGAGCTCCGGCCCGGCCCTGCCGGAAGCGACGGCACCGAGCTCGGCCAGATCCGTGGCGAGCGCGACCTCAACGGGCAGCCGCAGGGGGCGGGTGGCCGCGCTGTGCAGGGTGATCCGTTCCGTGCCGTCGGCGTGCCGTACCCGCTCGACGAGGATCTCCGGGTCGGGACCGGCGCCGGTCGACAGACGCAGCGTCGCCATGAAGCGGGCGCTGTCCGCCGTGACCATGCGGGCCTGCACCGGGACTGGCTCGCGACCGGCCACCCGCACCTGACAGCGCGACAGGACCCGCCGTCCAGCGCGGTAGAAGCCTTCCAGGCCCCGGCCGGTCAACTGCCCCTGGTGCGACGAGATGGCGAGAGCGGGCAGGGCGACACAGATGAGGGACGCGTGCGCGGGCGGGAGCTCGACGGGGCCGACCGGAACGGGCTGGCGCCGTGACGCCGGGGCCGTAGGGCCGGCCCGCGCCGGGACCGGCACGGGCCGCTCGGGCCCCTCCCGGTCGAATGCGTGTGGCGGAACGGAGATGGGCATGAGGCGGCTTCTTCGGCGTTGGCTGCGTGGCCCGTGTAGGTCGGGGGCGGCACCGCGGCCTGCGACGACCACTCATACCGCCACTCAGGTGAACGGTCTCGGCCCTTCGCAAGTCACGCCTCCGCAGGGCGAAGCCGACCGCATGGAGCCAACTTCTTATGGACGCCACCGCGCACCACAGCCGTGTCGCCGAAGTGACCCACCAATGGGACAGGGGATTTATCGCCTGTTCCTCTCGCTTAGCGGCTCTCCCTGGATTCACCGACCGTTCCTCGCGCCGCGCTTGCTCATTCGCCACCGGTTCGATCGCGCTGCTCCGGGGCCACCAGCGGAGCCGGGACCGCCAGAGGGG
>NZ_JASKYR010000555.1:0-5212 GCF_041028215.1 Streptomyces flavofungini | reverse complement strand
CCCGCTCACCGGCGCGCCCGTCGCCCGGCTCCCGCTCCGGTGCGTGCGTCGTCTGCCGGGGCAGCGTGAGGCCTTCCCCGGGCACGTCGTGCGGCGCCACGTCGTACGCGGTTCCGTACGACCAGGGCTCATAAGACGCGGGAGGCGCTGCACACGTCTCGTCATACGTCTCGTACGGCGAATTGCTCACGATGACGCTCCAGAGGTCCGGACCGGGCGGACAGAACCTAGCGGAGCGGATCGTCACTCTCCAAAGTGGCGCGGATACGCTGTGTCGCGAGAGTGGTCAGTAATCGAATGCGCGAGCGGTGTTCGCCGCGAGGGCCCCGGCCATGGCGTCCTCGTCGATGCCCCGCGTCGCGGCCATCGCGCGCACCGTGACCGGAATGAGATACGGGGCGTTGGGCCGTCCGCGGTACGGCGCGGGTGTGAGGAAGGGCGCGTCGGTCTCGACCAGGACGAGCTCCAGGGGCGCCACGGCGAGCGCGTCCCGCAGGCCCTGCGCGTTCTTGAACGTGACGTTGCCCGCGAAGGACATGAAGTAGCCGTTCTCCGCGCAGACCTGGGCCATCGCGGCGTCACCGGAGTAGCAGTGGAAGACGGTGCGCTCGGGGGCGCCCTCCTCCTTCAGGACCCGCAGGACGTCTTCGTGCGCCTCGCGGTCGTGGATGACGAGGGTCTTGCCGTACCGCTTGGCGATCTCGATGTGGGCGCGGAAGGACCGCTCCTGCGCTGCCATGCCCTCGGGCCCCGTGCGGAAGTAATCCAGGCCCGTCTCGCCCACGCCCCTGACGTGCGGCAGCGCGGCGAGCCGGTCGATCTCGGCGAGCGCCTCGTCGAGCGCGGCGTCGCCGCCCGCCTCGCGGGCGCCCTGCCTCGACCAGCCGTCGGGGTCGCCGAGCACGATGCGGGGCGCCTCGTTCGGGTGCAGGGCGACGGCGGCGTGCACGCTCTCGTGGTCGGCCGCGGTCCGCGCGGCCCACCGTGAGCCGCGCACGTCGCAGCCCACCTGGACGACCGTGGTGACCCCCACCGACGCGGCCTTGGCGAGGCCCTCCTCCACCGTGCCGGACTGCATGTCGAGGTGGGTGTGGGAGTCGGCGACCGCCACCCGGAGCGGTGCGGGCGGCGGCGGTGGTACGTCGGCGTTCTTCGAAGGCATGCCCCGATCCTACGAACCGGGACCTCGCCGCGGAGTCCTACTCCGCCTTGCGGTGGGCGAAGGGGTGCAGCAGGTCCGAGAGGTGCCAGTGGTGGTGGCGCTCCCGCCCCTCGGCACCCGCGGCGGCGGTGGCCCCGGCGGGCTCGGCCGGTTCGGCGGGACCCGCCTGCTTGCCCACGCGTGTGCCCTCGCGCTGGCGCCGCATGCAGTCGAGCACGGAGGACACCTGGCCCGCCCGCATGATCCGCACGACGTGGCCGCCACA
The DNA here is from genome assembly GCF_041028215.1 of Streptomyces flavofungini. Lineage (GTDB taxonomy): Bacteria > Actinomycetota > Actinomycetes > Streptomycetales > Streptomycetaceae > Streptomyces > Streptomyces flavofungini_B. The sequence continues at coordinate 3,785 of NZ_JASKYR010000555.1, read as the reverse complement.
GTTCAGGCAGGTGGGACGGGACAGCGGCGACGGTACGTGCCGTCCGTCCGCCACGTACCGCACGAACTCCTGGCCCTTGCCGTCCACATGGTGTTCTATCTCGTAGGACTGTTCCCAGCCGTGCCCGCAGCGCATGCAGGCGAAGGCGTATGACTCGTGAACGACGTTCAGCGCCGTGGTGGGGTGGCCGGTGTCCGCTATCTCACTCATGCCAGCAGCTCCTCTTGCCCGTGGGACAAGCACTGCCGGACATGGGGTTGGCCCTGGACCCGGCAGCCTGGGGACGGGTGCGTCCCTTCAACCAGTGGACGCTTTTCCCCGAGTCAGCGCATCAGACCTGTCGAGCATTGGAGTCGATTTGGCAATTCCATAGAAGAAAGGCCTGGTGTGCGGCGTGCGCTTTGCCTTTCACGATAGTCCTTTGCCGTTCGATGGGTCGCGCGGAGCCGCATTCTTTGCCGCGACGACGGCATCGAACACCGCACGCTTGGGAAGTCCCGCCTCCGTGGCGACGGCGGCGATCGCCTCCTTGCGTCGCTCCCCCGCCTCCTCGCGCACGCGCACCCTGCGCACCAGCTCCTCGGGGCCGAGGTCCCCGGCGCTCTTCTCGGGGGCGCCCTCGACGACGACGGTGATCTCGCCGCGCACCCCGTCGGCGGCCCACTCGGCGAGCTCCTTCAGCGGACCCCGCCTGACCTCTTCGTAGGTCTTGGTCAGCTCGCGGCAGACGGCGGCCCTGCGCTCCTCGCCGAACGCCTCGGCCATCGCGGCGAGCGTGTCGTCGATGCGGTGCGGCGCCTCGAAGTAGACCAGCGTCCTGCGGTCCTCGGCGACCTCCTTCAGGCGCGCGAGCCGCTCCCCCGCCTTGCGCGGCAGGAAGCCCTCGAAGCAGAACCGGTCGACCGGGAGCCCGGAGAGGGCGAGCGCGGTGAGCACGGCCGAGGGGCCCGGCACCGCGGTCACCCGGATGTCCCGCTCCACGGCCGCCGCGACCAGGCGGTAGCCGGGGTCGGAGACCGAGGGCATGCCCGCGTCCGTCACCAGGAGCACGCGCGCGCCGCCCGCGAGGGCCTCCACCAGCTCGGGCGTGCGCGCCGATTCGTTGCCCTCGAAGTACGACACGACGCGCCCGCCGACCTGCACGCCGAGCGCCTGGGTGAGCCGGCGCAGGCGGCGGGTGTCCTCGGCGGCGACGACGTCGGCCGCCTCAAGTTCGGCGGCGAGCCGCGGCGGCGCGTCGGCGACATCGCCGATCGGCGTGCCCGCCAGTACGAGGGTTCCGGGGGAATCTGCGCTTCCTGTCACGTTCCCATCCTCGCAGGGCCTGCGGGCGGGACTCACACAGCCGGGTTCCCTACGATGGCGCGGTGACCAGTACCGCGTCTTCACCCGACACCCGCGAGGGCCGGCCGCCCGAGGAGCAGCAGCCCTCGTGGCAGCGGCGGCTGCGCCGATTCGGGCATGTGGTGCGGCCCGGTCAGGACGTCGCGGCGCGGCTCGTGCCCCCGTACACCGAGCCGGGCCCCCGGCTGTGGCGGGCGCTCGGGGTCTCCAGGAGCGGCGCGGACCAGCTGGTGCGCTGGTCGGGCTGGCTCGGGCCGCTCCTCGTCACGCTGGTCGCCGGGGTGACGCGGTTCTGGAACCTCGGCAATCCGAAGGCCGTGATATTCGACGAGACGTACTACGCGAAGGACGCCTGGGCGCTCATCCACCGCGGCTTCGAGGTCAACTGGCCGGAGAAGATCAACGACGACGTGCTGCGGCAGGGCGGCGACCTCGCCATCCCGCACGACGCGGCGTATGTGGTGCATCCGCCGGTCGGCAAGTACGTGATCGGCGTCGGCGAGTGGCTGTTCGGCTTCGACCCGTTCGGCTGGCGGTTCATGACGGCGGTGCTCGGCACCCTGTCGGTCCTGATGCTCTGCCGGATCGGGCGGCGGCTCTTCCGCTCCACGTTCCTCGGGTGCCTGGCGGGCGCGCTGCTCGCGATGGACGGCCTGCACTTCGTGATGTCGCGGACCGCGCTGCTCGACCAGGTCCTGATGTTCTTCGTGCTCGCCGCCTTCGGCTGCCTCCTGATCGACCGCGACAGGGCGCGGGCGAGACTCGCCGCCGCGCTGCCGGTCGACGACGACGGCGTGGTGCGCCCGGACATGCGGATCGCGGAGACGCTGCGCCTGGGGTGGCGGCCGTGGCGGTGGGCGGCCGGTCTCTGCCTGGGCCTGGCCTTCGGGACCAAGTGGAACGGCCTGTACGTGATGGTCTTCCTCTGTGTGATGACGGTCCTCTGGGACGTCGGGGCGCGCCGCGTCGCGGGTGCGGTGCGGACCTACCGCGCGGTCCTCAGGCGGGACGTGCTCCCGGCGTTCGTCTCGACGGTGCCGGTGGCCCTCGCCACGTACCTGGTGTCCTGGCTCGGCTGGATCCTCTCGCCGACGGACGGCACCGGCGGCTACTACCGCGACTGGGCGGCGACGGAGGGCCGGGGCGGCGGCTGGACGTGGCTGCCGGACTGGGTGCGCTCCCTGTGGCACTACGAGCACGCGGTGTACGAGTTCCACGTGGGCCTCTCCTCGCCGCACACCTACCAGTCCAACCCCTGGAGCTGGATCGTCGACGGCAGACCCGTCTCCTACTTCTACGAGTCCCCGCTGCCCGGCAAGGACGGCTGCCCCTCGGACACCACGGAGAAGTGCGCCCGCGAGGTCCTCGCGCTCGGCACGCCGCTGCTCTGGTGGGCGGCCGCCTTCGCGCTGCTCTACGTCCTGTGGCGGTGGGTGTTCCGGCGCGACTGGCGGGCGGGCGCGATCCTGTGCGGGGTGGTGGCGGGCTATCTGCCCTGGTTCTTCTACCAGGAGCGGACGATCTTCTACTTCTACGCGGTCGTCTTCGTGCCGTTCCTCTGTCTGGCGCTGGCGATGCTGATCGGCGCGGTCCTCGGCCCGCCGGGCTCCACCGAACGCCGCCGCGTCGTGGGTGCCGCCGCTTCGGGCGTCCTGGTCCTCCTCATCTTCTGGAACTTCATCTATTTCTGGCCGATCTACACCGGCACGGCGATCCCGATCGACTCCTGGCGGTCGCGGATGTGGCTCGACACCTGGGTGTGACCGGACGTCCGGACGACACGTCCCTCGGCAAACGGGTTAGTCCGCGTGTCCGTCACGCGGTCCGGGGCGTTGGGCAGCGCGGGGCGCCCAATGGGTGTGCTGCTCCGGCCGTGCGGCGTCGCGTCGCGTCCGGCCGGGCGCCTTCGAGCTGAACCGTACGCAAGGAGAACCAAGCATGTCCGCAGTGAAGAAGAGCATGAGCGTGGCGCTGGGCGCCGGTGTCCTCGTGATGGGTGGTGCCGGCCTCGCGACCGCCGACGCCGGCGCCCAGGGTGCGGCCGTGGGCTCGCCCGGCGTGCTCTCGGGCAACCAGCTCCAGGTCCCGATCCACATCCCGGTCAACGTGTGCGGCAACACGGTGAACGTCATCGGCCTGCTGAACCCGGCCTTCGGCAACGTCTGCGTCAACGACTGATCCGTCGTACCGCACAGCGAAGCGCGCCGCCGMCCCTCCCTTTCGGCGGCGCGCTTCCGCGTACAAGGGACATGGGCGGGTGTAAGGGGCATGGAATGGACACCTTCGGATAACGGCACTCCCACGCTTCCCGTCGGCCCCATAAGGTCGGGCGCGTATGACCTTTCCGAACACACTTCGGAAAGGCTCCTGGGGAGGGGAGCGCATTCATGCGCAGGGGAGTCAAGATCGCGCTGGTGGGCGGGGTCCTCACCGTCATGGTG
>NZ_JASKYR010000554.1:0-6047 GCF_041028215.1 Streptomyces flavofungini | reverse complement strand
GGGCGGGGAGGGAGCGGGCCCCGGGTCCTGAGTCCGTCCTGCCGCGCTCCCGTGGCCTCATCGCCCGCTCGCCCACCGGAAACCCGCTCGCCCACCGGAAACCCGCTCGCCCACCGGAAACCCGCTCGCCCACCGAAAACCCGGTCGTGCCCGGCCGTGACCTCGGCATACAGTGGCCGGTGTGCTGCGTGAAGTGACTGCCGTCCGCTATGTGACCCCGCTGCGGACCGGCGGCTCGGTGCCCGGTGTCGTCGAGGCCGACGACCTCGGGACCTACGTCGTGAAGTTCACCGGGTCCGCGCAGGGGCGCAAGGCGCTGGTCGCCGAGATCATCGTGGGGGAGCTGGCGCGCAGGCTCGGGCTCCGCTTCCCCGAGCTGGTCCTCGTCGACTTCGACCCGGCGGTCGGCGCGCACGAGCCGCACCAGGAGGTGCAGGACCTGCTGCACGCCAGCGCAGGGCTCAACCTCGGCATGGACCTGCTGCCCGGCGCGCACGACTTCACGCCGGAGGCGATCGACGTCGGCCCGGTGGAGGCGGGCAAGGTCGTCTGGCTCGACGCGCTCACGGCCAACGTCGACCGGACCGTGCACAGCTCCAACCTGATGATCTGGCCGACCTTCGGCGTACTGCCGCCGAAGCTGTGGCTCATCGACCACGGGGCCGCGCTGGTCTTCCACCACCGGTGGGGGGCCTCCGCGCCCGACAAGGTCTACGACTTCCGCCACCACGCGCTGGGTGGCTACGGGCCGGACATGGCCGCCGCCGACGCCGAGCTCGCGCCGCTCGTCACCGAGTCCCTGCTGCGGGAGGTGACCGCTCTGGTGCCGGACGCCTGGCTCGCCGACGAGCCCGGCTTCTCCTCGCCGGAGGCGGTGCGGGACGCCTATGTGGAGTTCCTGCTGGCGCGGGCGCGGGCCTCGGCCGTCTGGCTGCCGAGCGGGTTCCCCTCGCGGGACGAGCTGGCGGCGGCGGACGCGCGGCGGGCGGCGGCGACGGAGCGGGGGCGGCCCGCCTGGCTCAAGCGGGTTCCCGACCTGCATGGCAAACCGGCGGCTGAGCAGGACTGGTCGGCTCATCTGGGCTGAGGGCATCACACGTACGCGAACATGGCCAGGCCCCCGGCGCTGTGCGGTGCCGGGGGCCTGTCGTGTCGCCGTGGGGGCTGGGTCAGCGGAGCTGCTCGTACGCCGGGAGGGTCAGGAAGTCGGCGTAGTCCTCGTCCAGGGAGACCTGGAGGAGGAGGTCGTGGGCCTGCTGCCACTTGCCCGCCGCGAAGGCCTCGTCGCCGATCTCGGCGCGGATGGAGTCCAGCTCCCGGGCCGCCACCTCGCGGGCCAGGTCGGCGGTGGCCGTCTCGCCCGACTCGAAGACGACGCCCGCGTTGATCCACTGCCAGATCTGGGAGCGGGAGATCTCGGCGGTGGCCGCGTCCTCCATGAGGTTGAAGATGGCGACGGCGCCGAGACCCCGCAGCCAGGCCTCGATGTAGCGGATGCCGACCTGGACGGCGTTGACCAGGCCGTCGTAGGTGGGCTTCGCGTCGAGGGAGTCGATGGCGATCAGGTCGCCGGGCGCGACGTGCACGTCCTCGCGCAGGCGGTCCTTCTGGTGGGGCTTGTCGCCGAGGACGGCGTCGAAGGACTTCATGGCGATCGGGACGAGGTCGGGATGCGCCACCCAGGAGCCGTCGAAGCCGTCGTTGGCCTCGCGGTCCTTGTCGTTCTCGACCTTCTCGAAGGCGACCTTGTTGACCTCGGCGTCCCTGCGGGACGGGATGAACGCCGCCATGCCGCCGATCGCGTGCGCGCCGCGCTTGTGGCAGGTGCGCACGAGGAGCTCGGTGTACGCCCGCATGAACGGGGCGGTCATCGTGACCAGGTTGCGGTCGGGCAGGACGAACTTCTCGCCGCCGTCACGGAAGTTCTTGACGATGGAGAAGAGGTAGTCCCAGCGGCCCGCGTTGAGCCCGGAGGCGTGGTCGCGCAGCTCGTAGAGGATCTCCTCCATCTGGTACGCGGCGGTGATCGTCTCGATCAGGACGGTCGCGCGGACCGTGCCCTGAGGGATGCCGACGTAGTCCTGGGCGAAGACGAAGATGTCGTTCCAGAGGCGGGCCTCCAGGTACGACTCCGTCTTCGGCAGGTAGAAGTAGGGGCCCTTGCCGAGCTCGATGAGGCGCTTGGCGTTGTGGAAGAAGTACAGCCCGAAGTCGACGAGGGCGCCGGGGACCGGCTTGCCGTCGACCTGGAGGTGCCGCTCGTCCAGGTGCCAGCCGCGGGGGCGCATGACGACCGTGGCGAGCTCGTCGGCGCCCTTGAGGGCGTAGGACTTGCCGGTGCGCTCGTCGGTGAAGTCGATGCGGCGCTCGTAGGCGTCGGTCAGGTTGAGCTGGCCGAGGACCACGTTCTCCCAGGTGGGCGCGGAGGCGTCCTCGAAGTCGGCGAGCCAGACCTTCGCGCCCGAGTTCAGGGCGTTGATGGTCATCTTGCGGTCGGTCGGGCCCGTGATCTCGACACGGCGGTCGTTGAGCGCGGCCGGGGCCTCGGCGACCTTCCAGGAGTCGTCGGCGCGGATCGCGGCCGTCTCCGGGAGGAAGTCCAGGGTGGAGGTGGCGGCGATCTCGGCACGGCGCTCGGCGCGGCGGGCGAGGAGTTCGTCACGCCGGGGCGTGAACATCCGGTGCAGCTCTGCCACGAAGGCGAGGGCCGCGTCGGTGAGCACCTCTTCCTGCCGGGGCAGGGGCTCTGCGTCGACGATGGCCAGCGGCGACGGCGCTAGTGCGGACATGAGCTGTCACTTCCTTCAGAGAGCTGCGCGGACGGTGCCGGGCGAGCCGCCGGGCAGACGCGATGGCACTGGGTGCCACCTGAGCCGAGGTACGACTCCGGGCCCCGTCCGGGGTAACGGGCCTTCTGGTCAGTGGATACTAGTTTCCTCATGGTGGAAGTTCAATGGTTTGTTGATGTCGAGATTCTCTTCGTCGACAGATCGTGTCGCTGAGTGCCACGCCGGTCACTCGCCGTGGGGCGCCATGGGAGGGCGTTCCCGGCCGTCGGCATCCGGGGCGGGCTCCAGGCGGCTCAGATCCCGCGCCGTGTCGATGTCGTACGCCTCCGCCACGTCCCCGCACTCGACGAGGGAGATCGCGTCGGCGTGGTCCCTCAAGTACGCGCGTGCCCCGCGGTCCCCGACCGCACTCGTCCCGATTCCGGCCCAGTGGGCGGAGCCGAAGAGCACCGGATGGCCGCGGGTCCCGTCGTATGAGGCCGCCGCGAGCGTCGAGGGCGACCGGTACGCGGCACGCACCCGCGCGGTCGCCGCCGGGCCGATCCCCGGCTGGTCGACGAGCGAGACCAGCGCGGCGTCCGCGCCGGAGTCCCGCAACGAGGCGAGACCGGCCCGCAGGGACGAGCCCATGCCCTCCTCCCAGTCCGGGTTGTCGATCAGAACGCAGCCGGGGAGCGAGGCACGCGCGCGTACGGTCGCGGCGGCGGCGCCGAGGACCACGTGCACGCGTGCGCACCCGGCCGCGCGCAGCACGCGCACGGCGTGTTCGACCAGGGGGCGGCCCCGGTGCTCCAGAAGTGCCTTGGGCCGCCCGCCGAGGCGCCGTCCGCCGCCGGCGGCGAGCAGCAGCCCGGCCACCTCGCCGGTACGCGGTGTCAACAGCTCTTTCGTCATGCCCCCTGCATACACCCGGCCCGCAGGGCGGGTTCCGGCCGGGCGGTGGCCGGAAGTGGCGCCCCCTGCCTCCGTAACGGTTTACTGAATCGCGGCTTCCGCGTGCCTGACCAGCGCCCTGACGGGGCAGGGAAAGACGCACGAGAACTGGCGCACAACGAAGTGCGAGGGGGAGAGCTGTGTTGCGGAGCATGGAGCAGAGACGAGTGACCGGGATCGACGGGGTCGACGAGGACCCGCGGGTGGCCGAATTGCGCACCTCCGTGGCGCGGCTGCGCCGCGAGCTCGCCGCCCATCCGGCCGAGTTCACCGACCGGGGCATCGCCGAGGACGAACTGGCGGCCCTCGCCGAGATGGCCCACGGCGGCACCCCCGAGGTCCCGCGCCTGCGCCGCTCCCTGCTCCTGGTGGCGGGCGCGATCGGCTCGGTCAGCGCCCTGGCCCCCGGCCTCGCTGAGGTGCGGGGAGCCGTCGAGATGTTCGGCGACGGGAACGGCGGGCGGCCGGAGGGCCGGGGCGCTTGAGGGGCGTCGGGGTCATGCGCGGGTGCGGATGAGGCCCCGGGAGGTCGCGGCGGCCACCGCCGCCGTGCGGGAGTCCACGCCCAGCTTGGCGTAGATGTGCACCAGGTGGGACTTGACCGTGGCCTGGCTCAGGAACAGCTCCTTGCTGATCCGCTGGTTGGAGAGGCCGTCCTTCACCAGGCGCAGCACCTCCAGCTCACGGCGGCTCAGCGCCTCGGCGGGCGCCCGCATGCGGTCCATCAGGCGGTGCGCGATCGCTGGGGCGAGCGCCGAGCGGCCCGAGGCCGCGGTGCGGACCGCCGCCGCCAGTTCCTCGGGCGGCGCGTCCTTCAGGAGATAACCGGCGGCGCCCGCCTCCACCGCGGCGAGGATGTCCGCGTCGGTGTCGTACGTGGTCAGGACGAGGACCCGGGGGGCGCCCTCGCGCGCGGTGATCTCCGCCGTCGCGGCGGCCCCGTGCATGCCGGGCCCGAACTGGAGGTCCATCAGGACCACGTCGACAACCTCCGGCCCGCGCGCCGCGGCACGCTCCACCGCCGCCTCGGCCGTCGCCGCCTCCGCGACGATCTCGAAGTCGGGCTCGGCGTCCAGTACGGCCCGCAGACCCGCGCGGACCACGGGGTGGTCGTCGGCGAGCAGCAGCCGGATCGCGGTGTCCGCCGCCCCGGGCGCCCGCGTCACGCCGCGCCCTCCCGTGCCGCCGCGACCGGAACGGCCGCCACGGGCAGCGGCAGCGCCATCGCCACCGCCGTGCCCTGACCGGGCGCCGACTCGACCGTGAACGTGCCGCCGAGGGAGGCCGCGCGCGCCCGCATGGCGCGCAGCCCGAACCCGCCGTCGCCCGCCCCGGCACCGGGTCTCCGCTCCCCGGCTGCTTGCCCGGCCGCTTGCCCGGCTGCTTCCCCGGTCACGTCCCCCGCCGCCGGATCGAAGCCGCGGCCGTCGTCGACCACGTCGAGGGTGACCGAGGCGTCCATGAACGTCAGGGTGATCTCGGCGCGGGACGCCTCCGCGTGGCGGACGGTGTTCGCGAGGGCGGACTGCGCGACCCGCAGCAGCGCCACCTCGTACGGGGTTGGCAGCTCCTTGGGCGTACCGCTCAGACAGAAGCGCACGCGCGGTCCGGTGCTCGACGCGCCGAGCCGCTCCAGGGCCGCCGCCAGCGACCCGTGCGCCAGGTCCGGCGGCGAGAGCGCGCGCACGAAACGCCGTGCCTCGGCGAGGTTGTCCTGCGCCGCCGCCCGCGCCCGCTCGATGTGCGGGGACGCGGGGGAGCCGCCCGGCAGCGCCCGCTGCGCGGCCCGCAGCAGGAGCTGGATCGAGGACAGCCCCTGCGCGAGCGTGTCGTGGATCTCCCTGGCCAGGCGCTCGCGCTCGGCCAGGGTGCCCGCGGTGCGCTCGGCGGCGGCGAGTTCGGCGCGGGTCGCCATCAGCTCGTCGATCAGCTCGCGGCGGCGCTCGCTCTCCCGGTACAGCGCCTCGTACCCCATGACCGTGGCCACCGCGACGGCCGCGCCGAGCAGCGGCCCTATGAAGCTGCCGGGAGTGACCCGCGGGCTGTGCGCCAGATGGCTCGCGATGGCCGCCGCCGCCGTGGCGAGGACCACGGGCAGCGCCCAGCGCCTTGGCAGCAGGTGGAGCTGGAGGAAGTACAGCGGGAAGGCGGCCCAGAGCCCGTCCGGCGACAGTACGAGCAGCACCAGCCAGCAGACGGCGAGCGCCGCGAGCCACTGGACGGCGGCGCCCCGCGAGCGGCCCACCGCCGGATGCAGCGCGCCCGCCGTGTACACGGCCCCCATGACCACCGCCGCCGCGACGGCCCCGGCCCGGTGCTCGGCGC
>NZ_JASKYR010000553.1:0-6167 GCF_041028215.1 Streptomyces flavofungini | reverse complement strand
CAGCAGCAGATCGCCGACCACCTCGGCTGCTCCCAGATGCACGTCTCCCGCCTCCTCACCCGCACCGTCACCAAACTCCGCACCGGCCTCATGGACCGCGAGTAGACGTCAGAGACACCGCCGATCCCCCGGCCCCCTGCCCCGCCGCCGTTTCGCGCCTGCGGGGCACGGGGGCCTTTGTGGTGCACGCTGCGCATACGGGGGTAAAAGCTCACCTCCGAGAGAAAGGGAGCAAGAACATGCGCCGCGAACAGTGGGAGGAGCTCTCGACCGAGCTCGCCGACATGGCCAGGACCCTGCTGCGGCAGAAGACCGTGCAGGACACCCTCGACCAGATCGTGCGGCACACGGTCGCACTGGTCAGCGGGTGCGAGGACGCCGGTGTGCTCGTCGTGCGGGGCAAGTGGGACGTGCGCTCCCTGGCCGCCACCAGCGAGCGGGTCCTGCACTCCGACCACCTCCAGCAGGAGGCGGGACAGGGCCCGTGTTTCGACGCCTACCGGCGCCGCAGCGAGGTCTACCGCATCGCCGACATGTCCGCCGACGCGGACCGCTGGCCCCGCTACGCGCCCAAGGCACGCGAGCTCGGCATCTCCTCGGTGATGGGTTTCCTGCTGTTCACCGACGAGCACACACTGGGCGCGCTCGACCTGTACTCCAGTCGGCCGCACGCCTTCACCGAGGACTCCGAGAAGGTGGGCTGGCTCCTTGCCTCCCACGCCGCGGTGGCGTTCGCCGGGGCGCGCACGTCCGCCCAGCTCAGTGAGGCGCTGGAGGCGCGCGGCGAGGTCGGCGAGGCCCTGGGCATCGTGATGGAGCGGTACAAGGTCGGAGAGGAGCAGGCGTTCGCGGTGCTGCGCAAGAGCTCCCAGGACCAGAACGTCAAGCTCCGCGACGTGGCCCGCGCCGTCGTTCGCACCGGAGAGATTCCCGGGTCCCGTTAGTAGGCCGTTAGTAGGCCGCCTCCGCCCCGGCCGGATGCCCCCGCCACGCGGAGCCACCGGCGCGGCTCGTGACCCATGTGCCGCACGCTGCGACGCCTTCGCGCGACAGAGCCGTACGATCGGAAAAGTCCCGGAAGCGATGACGGGGGCCGGACAGCTGTTTGGTCCCGCCCATCGCGGACAAATGGCCTTTTGACGTGCTTGAGGACCAGGCACATCCGCGGGAGCGGACCCTTGTGGGCCGTCCCTAGGTGTGCCTCGTCGCGCTCCCGTGCTGTTGATCACGACAGTCCTACGGGAGGCCACACACATGCCGACGAGGGCAGGACACCCCCACCGCCGCCCCGACGCGCCGGACACCGCCGCCGATTTCGAACGCCTGGTCACGCTTCCGCCGGGCCCGGAGCGGCAGCGGCTCACCGCTCGACTGGTGGAGGCCTGGCTGCCCATGGCGCGCCGCCTCGCCGCCAAGTTCCGTGACCGCGGCGAGCAGCTGGAGGACCTGGAGCAGGTGGCGGCCCTCGGCTTGGTCAAGGCCGTCGACCGCTACGACCCGGCGCACGGCCCCTTCGCCCCGTACGCCGTCCCCACGATCATCGGCGAGATCAAGCGGCATTTCCGGGACCACGCCTGGCACATCCATGTGCCCCGGCGCGTGCAGGAGCTGCGTACACAGGTGCGCGCCAGCATCCGTGAGCTCAGCACCGGCACGGACCGCTTCCCGACCGTGGCGCGGATCGCCGAGCACGGGCAGCTCAGCGAGGAGGAGGTGCTGGCCGGCCTGGAGGCCATCGAGAGCTTCCGCGCCCTGTCCCTGGACGCCCAGCTCAGCGCGGGCAGCGAGGACGGCTCCTCGGCGCTGGCCGACACCCTCGGCCTGACCGAACCGCGCTTCGACGCCGTCGTGGCACGCGAGGCGGTCAAGCCGTGCCTGGCCCATCTGCCCGAGCGGGAGCGCCACATCCTCTATCTGCGCTTCTTCCACGACATGACGCAGGCGCGCATCGGCGAGGAGCTCGGCATCTCCCAGATGCACGTCTCCCGCCTGCTTGCCCACGCCTGCCGCCGCGTCCGGGCCCATGTCGAACGCGACGACGACACCGAAGGGACGACCCCTCAGGGGCGGGGGCGGGTGGCGGTGTCGAGGTAGAAGGCGTCGATGCTCTGGACGGCCTGCTCGAACTCCTCCAGGTTGACCGGCTTGGTCACATAGGCGTTGGCATGGCTGCTGTACGCGCCGTTCACGTCGTCGGGAGCGCTGGAGGTGGTCAGCACGACCACGGGGATGGTCTGGAGGTCGTCGTCGGCCTTGAGGACCTTCAGCAGCTCCCGGCCGTTCATCCGCGGCATGTTCAGGTCCAGGACGATGAGGTCGGGCCGCGCGGTGTCCGGGTCACGGAGGTGTTCAAGGGCGGCGACCCCGTCCTTGACCTGCGTCAGATTGCGCGCCCCGCGCTCGCAGAGCGCCTCCTCGATGAGCATCGCGTCGGCGACGTCGTCTTCGACGAGCAGGACGTCGAAGGGCCGGGCGGGGGTGGCGATCATCGGATGCTCCGTGGGTTTTTCGTGGGAGTGGTGGAAGAGGCCGGGCCAGCGCCGCCGGGCGCCTTGGCGGGTCAGCCCGCATGCCGCGCCGATCTGGGGGTATCCGGCGCCCGTGTGGGCGGCTGCCTCGGCCGCGTCACGCTGGAGCCGCTCGGTGGCCTGCTGAAGGTGGGCCAGTACGTGCAGCAGGGCCAGGGCCTGTGCCGGGTCGCCCGGCGCCGGGTGCGCGGCGGCCCGCAGCTGCTCGCTGACGATGCTCCGCGCGAGGTCGCCGACGGCCGTGTCGGCGAGGGCGGCCATCTCCTGCTCGGTGGTCCCCGGCCGGAAGGTCTTGCCTGGCATGTCCGGCACTCTAGGTCCCCGGGCCACCCGATGACAACAAACGTTGTCGAGCCTCTAGAGTGTGCTCGCCGCATCTTCGCAGCGGCCGTCCCAGCAAGGAGTCCAGTCATGACCGGCGTTCCCAGGCAAGCGCGCGCGGACGGGCGGTTCGCGTGGACGACACGGCGGTGGCTGCGCGTGGGAGCGGCCGTGTCGCTGCTGGTCCTGGTGGTGCTCGGCTCGACCGGAGCGTGGGTGCTCGCGCGTACCGGCGCGCTCAGCGCCGACCTCGCGGACAAGCGCTCCCCCGCCCTGACGACCGCGATCCGCCTCGAGTCGGCCATGCTCAACCAGGAGACCGGCATCCGCGGCTACGGCCTCACCGGCACCCCGGAGTTCAAGACCCCCTACGACCGGGGGCTCATCGAGCAGCGGGCGAGCATGCGGGAGCTGGCCGAGCTCCTCGACGGCGACCGCGCCGGGCAGGAGAACCTCGCCACCGTGCGGGAAGCGGTCACCGGATGGCAGAAGCGGATCGCCAGGCCGATCGCCGCCGCGCGTCCCGGCTCGCCCTCGCCCCTTGCCACCGAGCGGGCCGCGGAGGGCAAGACCTCCTTCGACCGCGTGCGCAAGGCCCTGAACGACCAGCAGCGGCAGTTGCGCGCGGACCGCGCCCGGGCCAGGGACGACCTGGTGCACACGATGGTCCTGCGCAACTGGGTGTTCAGCGCCATCGGCGTCGTCGTGCTCGCCCTCATCGCCGTCGTCTTCGAGGGCCTGCGCCGCGGCATCAACCGCCCCCTGGAGCGGCTCGGCGCGGACGCCCGCACCATCGCGGGCGGCGACTTCGAGCACCCCTTCACCCCGACGGGCCCCGCCGACCTGCGGCACCTCAGCGGCGAGATCGACTCCATGCGCCGCCGTCTCGTACGGGAGCTGGACTACAAGGAGGAGGCGCGGATGCGCCTGGACGCGCAGGCGGCGGACCTCCGGCGCTCCAACGCCGAGCTGGAGCAGTTCGCGTACGTGGCCTCGCACGATCTCCAGGAGCCGCTGCGCAAGGTCTCCAGCTTCACCCAGCTCCTCCAGCGGCGCTACGGCGGGCAGCTCGACGAGCGGGCCGACCAGTACATCGACTTCGCGGTCGACGGGGCGAACCGCATGCAGGTCCTCATCAACGACCTGCTCGACTTCTCCCGGGTCGGGCGGCTCCACAACGACCAGCAGGACGTCGACCTGAACAAGGTCTTCGAGCGGGCGCTGTCCGCGCTCAGCGTCAGCGTCGAGGAGTCCGGGGCGACCATCACCCACGACGCGCTGCCCACCCTGGTCGCCGACCCCACCCAGATGGGCATGCTCTGGCAGAACCTCATCGCCAACGCGGTGAAGTTCCGCCGTCCGGGCACGGCACCGGCGATCCATGTCACCGCGGCCCGCGAGGACGATCTGTGGCGGTTCACCGTCACCGACAACGGCATCGGCATCCCCGAGGAGTTCACGGAGAAGATCTTCGTCATCTTCCAGCGGCTGCACACCAAGGACGCCTATCCCGGCAGCGGCATCGGCCTGGCGATGTGCAAGAAGATCGTCGAGTTCCACGGCGGCACCATCGCCGTCGACCCGGACTACCGCGAGGGCGCGCGCATCACCTTCACCCTGGCCCCCGAACCGCTCGCGCGCCCCGACGCCGCCCCGGCGGAGCCCACGGCCCCTGCGGAGCTGGAGGCCTGACCGCACCCGGCCCGCGGGAACCGCCGCCGCGCGCGACTCCGGCTCACCTCACCGTCCGGCGGCGTGCCGGGCCAGCTCCTGCCGCAGGTGCGTGGCCACCGGCTCGGGCGGATCGCCTTCGGCGGCGCTGGCCACCACCAGCTCCGCGACGCGCCGCAGCTTGACGTTGGCGTGCTGGGAGGTGCCCACCAGGATCTTCAGGGCGTCGTCGGCGCCGCACGCCGCCACCGCCATCAGCACGCCCCGCGCCTGGTCCACCAACGGGCGGCCGACGAGCGCCTCCCGCAGTTGCGCGTTCTCCCGGCGCAGCTCGTCCGCCGCCGCCTCGGCGGAGGCCACGGCGGCCATCGCCCGCCGCCCGGTCCCCGCCGCGGGCGCGGGCAGCCCAGGGGCGCGCCGCCGCGCCGACCGGGCGGTGCACGGAGCGGGGGGCTGGTCGCAGCCGTCCCGACGCGGCCTGGAGCGCAATTGGCGGCTGTCGTACGACGCCTCCCGCGCTCTGAGCATCAGGGCGCGGGACCACTCCTGGTTGATGTCCAGTTGCTCGCGCAGAACGTTCACGTCCACTGCCATAAGGGGAAGCTGCCCACACCGTGCGCTTTCATGGCCCCCGGTGCCGGTGCGCCCGTCCTCAGCCACGCGGCGCCGCCGTACCGCCCCGGGGGCGGGGCCGCAGCTGCCGCGCCAGTTCGCTGCGGATGTCGGCCCGCAGATCGCCCGACCTGGCCCACTGGACGAGCAGCGTGGCCACGTCCCGCAGTTTGGTGTTGGTGCGCTGGGAGATGGTGCGCAGCACGCTGCGCGCCTCCTCCGGGGTCAGCCTCCCCAGGACGAGCAGGACACCGATCGCGTGGTACATCGTGGCCTGCGGGTGCGCCGCCGCGAGGGGCGTCTCGTCGTGCGCCGCCCGCCCGGCCGTCGCCGCCGCTGGCGGGTCCTGCGTCTGCGGTCTCGCGGGCGCGTCAGTACTCACCGTTGCCTCCGGGGTCTGGGGAGAGCCGGGCGTCTGCGCGCCCGCGCCCATCCTGCCCGCGCCCACCGGGGGGCGGGCGTAGCGACGCGGCGTTCACCCGAGATGGCGGCGCGCGGGCCGGGGGACGGCGCCGGGCGCGCGGACTCAGGAGACGACGCGCGGGACCAGCTTGCCGCGGGTGCGGTTGGACTCACCCTTGAGGTGGTCCTGCCGCACCTCGTCCAGCGGGAAGGACTCCTCCACCTCGATCCGTACCGTGCCCGCGTCGACGAGACCGGCGACGGCCGCCAGGGCCGGTCCCTCGGGTGCTCGCCGAGCACCCCCGCCATCCCGCCGCCCTCCCGGGTCTTCCAGTCCAACGGGTTGATGCCCGCGGCATGGACGCGTACGAGGACCTCGGTGGGCAGCGGCTCGGGGCGCGGCACCTCCGCGATCCGTAGGGCCTCGGGGCCACCGAGGGCATGCTGCTCGCCGAGGCGTAGTGAGGGCCGCTCCCCCGGCCCGTGGCCCGTCCCGCGTACGGCGGCACGCGGTGTCCGTTCGCCTCCGCCTTCGTTGATCTCGGCATGACGAACGTACGCACCCTGCTCSCCTCCGCCACGCTCGCCGCGGGGGCTCTCGCCGCGGCSRSCGTGGCGGAGGCGAGCAGGGTG
>NZ_JASKYR010000552.1:0-6050 GCF_041028215.1 Streptomyces flavofungini | reverse complement strand
GTGCGGCACCGGCTCTCAGCCGACGTGCTGCGAGTGGAACTGCTCCAGGCGGCGCTGCGCCGTCAGGTGCCGGGCCGAGCGCGCGTACGGTCTCGGCGTCGCGCACCCGGTCCCAGAGGTGGTGCGCGCGGTCCGCCGCGGCCTCCACCTCCCCCCCCCCCCCCCCCGACCACCGACTCCCCGGAGGTGGTGCGCGCGGTCCGCCGCGGCCTCCACCTCCGGGGAGTCGGTGGTCTGGCCCGCCGTCAGGCGGGCCGCGGCCACGGCGAGCCAGGTCTCGCAGCCGCGCGCGGGGTCACCGGCGAAGCGGGCGAGGTCGGCGCGGACTTCCATCCAATGGATGACCTCGTTCGAACCGGGTCCGTGCGTGCGCAGCGCGTTCTGCTCCCACGACGCCGCGAGGGCCGCCGCCTCGCCGTGCCGTCCCGCCTGCACGGCGGCGGTGATCGCCGCGTGCGGGTCGACGGGCGGGACGGGCTCCTCGCGCGGCTGCGGGAAGCCGGGCGTCGCGGCGGCGGGATCGAGGGCGAGGACCAGGTCCTTGGCGTCGTCGCCGAGGGACTGGGCGAGCTGGAGGGCGGGCGGGCGGTGTCCGCTGCGCAGGACGGTGGCGAGCGCCTTCATGTAGGCGGGGTCCGCGGGCGTCCTGCGGCGGACCGGCGGGGCGATCCGGCCGTACAGCGCGACGCCGGGCCCGGCGTCGAGGGGCCGCGTGGCCAGGGTCTGCCAGCTCTCGGCGTCGGTGTGCAGGTCGGCGATGACGGTGGTGCTGCCCGCCGGGCGCAGCCGTACCTCCTGCCCGATCCAGTGCCAGGGGAATCCGGTGTACCGCATGGTCGCCGGGGTGGTGCGGGCCAGCGCGAGGTGCGGCAGGCGCTGGCGCCGGTCGAGGTGCACCTGTCCGATCAGGTAGATCGTCAGGGGGCCCGGCGCCATGGCCGCGGCGCGCAGCCGGGTCAGGACCGTCTGCGGCTCCAGCGGATCGGCCAGTTCCACCACGCTCGCGGTCGCGGTGCCGGCGAGCGCCGCCGGGGTCACCGCCGCGAGTACGGGCAGGACGGAGGCCGCGTCGACCAGACGGCTCTTGTTCACGGGGGCCGCCGCGATGAGCAGCGCAGTACCTGGCACCGGCCCCTCCCTCTCGATCACCACGTCAGCACCGTATCCGCTGCCTGCGCCGGGCACGACAACAGGGCGCTGATCCGTACGAATTGGCGGTGGTTATGGGCGGTTCGACCGGCCTGGCGGGCACCTCACGGCTCGCCGGGGGGGTACGCCGGATGGCACAGTCGGCGTGCGCCCCGGGGTCTCGCCCGCTGTGCTTGGTGAGATGGAGAACCACATAGACGGCCCGCCTCGGGCGGGAACGACCACACGACGCCGGGCCCTCGGCCTGGCCGCGGGACTCCTGGCGGGCGGCGCTCTTTCGCTGGGGGCCACCGCACCGGGCAGCGACGCGGAGCCCCTGGCCGCGGGAGCGGACGACGACTGTCCGCTCGGCTACGACGCCGAGTTCGAGGAGGCGCTCGCCGAGGGCGTGGCCGACTTCCCCGAGCAGGACGACGAGCGCAACATGGCGCCGCGCCAGCCCCGCGTCCTGCCGCTGCGGCGGCGCTACCGGGTCAGCGCCCGTTACGGCGTGCGCGGCCAGTGGGCGGCGGGCCACCACACCGGCATCGACCTGGCGGTGCCGCGCGGCACCCCGGTGTACGCGGTCGGCGGCGGGCGGGTCGTGCTCGCCGCCTGGTCGGGCGCGTACGGCATGGCGGTGACCGTGCGGATGCCGGACGGGCACTACGCGGTCTACGCCCATCTCTCGCGCGTCTCGGTGCGCCGGGGCTCCCGCATCAGCACCGGCACCAGGCTCGGGAGCAGCGGCGCGACGGGGCGAGCCACGGGTCCGCACCTGCATCTGGAGATCCGTGAGAAGCGCGGATACGGCTCGGACGTGAACCCGGTCAGGTATCTGGCCCGGCGCGGCGCGGACCTGTAATCACTGTGCGTAGTCGTTGATCTGACGCCTCGTCAACTCCGCTTCTCGTTCAAACTTCCCGGCGGACAAGGGTACGAACGCCGCTGAGCGGGAACGATGGACATGGGACCTCGGAACCGCCCCAGACCATGACGGCGTCCGAACCCGGTCTTTCCGAGGCCAAGCCACCCTTCGACAACTACTCTCCGTGAACTCCGCGAAGGAGGCAGGAAACTGCTGAACCGTGAGACGGACACTGCCGACTTCACCTTCGGTCTGCGCCACCGCGTGGTGAACGGCACTGATGTCCTTACGTTCTGGGGTGAGCTGGACGCCTGGGCCGACCAGGAACTGAGCCCCCATGTCATAGCCGTCCTCGACAGAGCGGGCCACCAAGTCGTGGCCGACCTGAGAAAGGTGACATTCCTCGACGCCGGCGGTCTGCGGCTGCTGGTGCGGATCCGTCAGCGCGTGGCCGCGGACCGGGGCACCCTGTGGCTCGTTCCCGGCCGCCCCGGCAACTGGCGGGTGCTCCGCCTGACCCGGCTCGACAGTACGTTCACGATCCCGGTCGGCGCGCCGTGCGTGGACGGCCGGGCGGGTGCGGGCACCGCCTTCCGGTGAGGTGACATGCCCCCCGGGGGCACCGCCCGCACCGCATGAAGCGGTGGTGGCGGGGCATCCGGGAGCCATGCATCTGCCTTCGATAACAGCGCGGGGAAAGGGCCAAGCCCGGCGGGCGGCCAAGGGGCGAACCGTCGACGCGGTGGCACGGGCCGGCTTCGTCGGCCGTGGCGTGATCTACCTCGTCGTCGGGGCGCTCGCCCTGCGGATCGCCTTCTCCGACGGAGGGCAGCGCCAGGCCGACCGAGGCGGCGCCGTGGCCGAGCTCGCGGACCGCCCGTTCGGGAACGTACTGCTGTGGCTGCTCGGTCTCGCCCTGGCCGGAATGGCGCTGTGGCGGCTCTCCGAAGCCGCGTTCGGCCAAGCGGGACCGGACGGCCACAAGCCGGGCAAGCGCGCCACGTCCGGCGCGCGCTTCCTCTTCTACTGCTTCGTGTCCTACTCCGTCCTGGCCTACGCGGCCGGGGACGAGGGCAGCGGCAGCGGATCGAGCGACAAGCAGACCAAGGACGTCACCGCCAAGGTCCTCGACTGGCCCGCCGGTCAGTGGATCGTCGCCGCGGCGGGCGCCGGTGTCGTGGTGGCGGGGGTCTGGATCGCCGTACGGGCGGTGATGCGGAAGTTCCACAAGCGGCTGCGCCTGTCCGAGATGCCGCGGCGGGTGCGCCAGGGCGTGGACGTCCTGGGCGTCGTCGGCGGCGGCACCAGGGGCGTGGTGTTCGCCGTCGCGGGCGGTTTCGCGGTCACCGCCGCGCTGCGGCACAAGCCCGGCGAGGCCAAGGGCATGGACAACACCCTGCGCTCGTTCACCGACACCGGCGCGGGCCCCTGGCTGCTCGCCCTCGTCGCGGCCGGACTCGCCGCCTTCGGCCTCTTCTCCTGGGCGAACGCCCGCTGGCGCAAGGTCTGAGCGGCGCCCCGACGGCGGGGCCGGTGGCCCGGGAGAGACCCCGGGCCACCGTGACCGGTCGCCTCAGACGACCGCCCCCGTGCCCCGCTCCCTCTTCCGCCGCTCCTCCAACGGGCTGTGGGCGCCCCGGCCCCCGGTCCCGCCGGGCCGGGCGGCCGGTGGTCC
Organism: Streptomyces flavofungini; assembly: GCF_041028215.1. Lineage (GTDB taxonomy): Bacteria > Actinomycetota > Actinomycetes > Streptomycetales > Streptomycetaceae > Streptomyces > Streptomyces flavofungini_B. The sequence continues at coordinate 2,379 of NZ_JASKYR010000552.1, read as the reverse complement.
GGCCGGGCTGCGCTGTTCGAGGGCGACGGCGATCGGCACGGCCGTGAACACGGTCGAGGCCATGCCGACCACGACGCCGGTGATCAGCGCCAGGGAGAAGTCGGCGAGCGAGTCGCCGCCGAGCACGGCGAGCGCGGCCAGGATGAACAGCGCGCCCATGCCGGTGTTCACCGTGCGCGGCAGGGTCCGTACGACCGCGCGGTTGGCGGTGGCCGCCAGGCCCGCGCGCGGGTCGCGGCGCCTGGCCTCGCGTACGCGGTCGAAGACGACGACGGTGTCGTTGACCGAGTAGCCGATCACGGTGAGCACCGCGGCGAGGAAGACGCTGTCCACCGGCTTGCCCAGCCAGGCGAAGAGGCCGACCACCAGCAGGACGTCATGGACCATCGCCGACACGGCCGCCGCCGCGAAGGTCCAGCGGAAGCGCACGCTCAGATAGAGCAGCTGGGCGCCGACGGCGATGCCGAGGGCGATCAGCGCCTTCTGCCGCAGTTCGTCGCCGAGGCTCGGTCCGATCAGCTCGTCGCGTTCGACGGTGACGGTGCCGCCCCGCTTCTCCAGCGCCGCCGTGACGCGCCGCTGTTCGTCGTCGGTGAGCCGCTCCGTGCGGACGGTGAGGTCGCCGTCCCCCGACTCCTGCACCACGGCGCGCGGGAACCCGGCGTCGGAGACCGCGGTGCGGGCCGTGTCCGCGTCCAGGGGCCTGCTCGTGCTGTACTCCACCAGACGCCCGCCGGTGAACTCCACGCCGAAGTCCAGGCCGCGCAGCACGATGCCCGCCACCGCCACCACGACGAGCAGCGCGCTCGCGCCCAGCCAGCGGCGCCGGTGGCGCACCAGGTCGGGGTCACGGCGGGCCAGCCAGGCGCGCACCCGGCCGGTGGCGGCGATGCCGGTCAGGGCGGGCCGCCCGCGCACGAACTCCCGGCCGACGGCGAAGTCGGCGAAGACCCGGGTGATGACGAGGGCGGTGACCATCGAGGCGAGCACACCGACGCACAGGGTGACGCCGAAGCCCTTGACCGGTCCGGTGGCGAAGAAGAACAGCAGCCCGGCGGCGAGCAGCGTCGTCACGTTGGAGTCGACGACCGCGCTCCACGCCTTGGCGAAGCCGGTGCGTACGGGCTTCGCCAGATCCGGCGACCTGACCGCGAGGTACTCCTCGCGCGCCCGCTCGAAGACGAGGACGTTGGCGTCGACGGCCATGCCGATGGCGAGCACGAATCCGGCGAGCCCCGGCAGGGTGAGCGTCGCGCCGAGCGCCACCAGGGCGGCGTAGGAGATCAGTCCGTACAGCACGAGGGCGAGGGCGGCGAGCGCGCCGAGGAGCCGGTAGACGACCGTGATGAACAGCGCGGTCAGGGCGATGCCGATGAGGGCGGCCTGCGTGCTCGCGGCGATGGCCTCGGCGCCCAGGGTGGCGCCGACGGTGCGCTGCTCGACGACGTCGACGGGGACCGGCAGGGCGCCGCCCTTGACGAGCGCGGCGAGATCGCGGGCCTCGGCCTGGTCGAAGCCGCCGGTGATCTGGGTGGAGCCGCCGGTGATGCCGGTCCCGCAGGCGACGCCCTGGTTGACGCCGGGGGCCGAGATGATCTTGTCGTCGAGGACGATGGCGACGCGCCGCTCGGGTGCGGTCTGCGGGGCGCAGGCCGCCTCGCCGGTGACACGCGCCCAGGCGGCGCCCGCCCCGGCACGGAAGTCGAGCGAGACGATCCAGCCCGCCAGTGTCTGCTGGTCGAGCACCGCCTCGGCGTTCTTGACGCCGTCGCCGGAGAGCACGGCGGGGCCGAGGATCAGGCGGCTGCCCGGCTTGTCGGGGTCGGGAAGGGTGCGTGAGCCGCCGCTCCCGGTCTTCCCGGACGTCTCTTCGGGGGTCTCTCCCGTGACCGGGTGCACGGAGAGCTGGGCGGTGCGGCCGATGACCGCGGCGGCCTCACGGGGGTCCTGGACGCCGGGCAGTTCGACGATGATCCGCTTCTCGCCGGAGCGGGCGAGGCCGGGTTCGGCGACGCCGAGGGCGTCGACGCGCTGCCTCAGCACCTCCACGGCACGGTCGGTGGAGCGGGCGTCGGCCTTGACGCCGGGCGCGTCCTTGGTCTCCAGGACGATCTGGGTGCCGCCCCGCAGATCGAGGCCGAGGCGGGCGGACTGGGTGAGGGCGACGTACAGCGACAGGGCGACGACGGCGAGGGCGACGGCCGCCCGCCACAGGGGCGCCCGTGAGCGGGGCGCGCGGGATTTCGGCGTGCGCGGCGCGGACGCACGAGGGTGCGCAGGGGACATGGGGTTCTCCACGATGAGGGCAGGACGGAGGGACGCGTGACCGTGCGGCGCGAAGGGCGCCGGGTCAGACGTCGACGTCGGACAGGGTCTGCG
>NZ_JASKYR010000551.1:0-6867 GCF_041028215.1 Streptomyces flavofungini | reverse complement strand
GTGGGGTGGGTGTGCGTCAGTACCAGGGGCAGCGCGGCAGTCCCGCGACCGGGTGCGACATGCCCGCGGGGATCTGGACGATCTCGGCCGGGACGTTCCCCCAGCCCTTGATGTACGGCAGATCACCCACCCGGTCGCCCTGGGTGTAGTACCAGACGTCGTTGCCCTGGGTGTCCTTCGGGCCGATGCTGTAGCAGGTGAACCACGAGGGCGACACGACGAGCCACCCCGTGACCGGCGCGCTGAACGTGGGCCTGCCGTACAGGTCGGCCGGAAGGTTGTCGCAGTACAGCGCCTTGGTGAACGTGTTGCCGATGGTGTCGCGCAGCACGATGCCGTCCTGGAGCGCGCAGGTGGACCGCGCGTCGGCGTGCGCGGGCGTGGCGGCGAGGGTCGGACCGAGCAGCGCGCCGACGCCCATGGCGAGGGCGGCGGACCGGAACGAGCGGGGTGAGCGGGACGGGCGGGAAGAGCGGGACGGACGGACGGGTCTTCGTCTCATGGCGTACTCCTGACGGGTCGACATGTTCGTTACGGGCCTGCGGCGGGCGCGCGGAATCCGGTCACGACCAGGAGCACTTGGTCAGTCCGGGGAAGGGGTGCTGGGGCGCCTCCACCATGTCGGCGGGCAGGTAACCCCACGCCTTGACCTTGGGCGAGGTCACGACCTGATCGCCCTGGGTGTAGTACCAGATGTTGCTGCCCAGGTAGTCGGAGCCCTCCTTCCAGCACACGAACCAGTGCGGGCTGAACCTCATCGTGCCGATGACCGGGCTGGTGGAGCGCGACTGGATGCGCACCGAACCCGGGGTGAGTTCACACCACAGGTCGCCGGTGAAGCTCATCCCCGTCCAGTCCACGTGCGGCTCGCCCGGCCGCAGCCGGCACTCCGGCTCGGCGTCCGCCCCGGCGCCGGGCGCCGCGGCGGCGGGCGCGGTGAGCGCCGCGCACAGCAGCGCGGCGGCCGCCAGCGGTCCCGCGAGGCGGCGCGGCCGCCGCCTGGGTCTTCCGCTCATCGTGAGTTCACCCCTCGTATGGTCGACTCGCATGGTCGACTCCGATGGCCGACGATTCCGGCCGTGCCCAGCGGTACGGGGCAGATGGTGGCCGCCCCGGCTGACGCACCCCTGACGGACCCGGCCCCCGCGGCACCGCGCCCTTGGTGTCAGGTGCGCATCAGACCCATGTGCGACGCTCCGCGCCGAAGACTCCGGCACGTTCCGCACATCCGAGGGGGAATCATGCGAAGACCGGGTCACGAGTGTCAGGGGCGCCCCGGGCGTCTCGCGCGGCACGGGCGCGTCCACGCCGCCCTGCTCGCCGTCGCCGCCCTGCTGCTCGCCCTGACGGGGCTCGGCGGCACGGCGGGCACCGCGCGGGCGGCCTCCGCGGACATCAACATCGTCGCCAAGCACAGCAACATGTGCCTCGAAACCGCGTCCGCCGCCGAGGGCGACGTGGTCACCCAACGCCGGTGCGCCGGACGCAAGAACGCGCTGTGGACGCTGAAGCCCTCACCTCTGGGCGGCAGTTCGTACCAGCTCGTCAACGCCTACAGCGGCAAGTGCATGGCCGTGGAGAACTCCGGCCCCGCGGCCGGTGCTCTCGTACGGCAGCAGACCTGCGGCAGCCAGCCGGGCGCCAGCTTCACCTTCGGCGAGACCGACGGCGGGGTCTGGATCCAGCCGAGGTCCGCCCCCGCGCTCTGCCTGGAGGTCACCGGTTCCTCCGTCGTCGACGGCGCGCAGGTGCGCCAGTGGAGCTGCGACCGGCAGCCGGGCTCGGTCTTCTCGCAGGAGCGCTACACGGGCCCCGTCCTCGGCTGGGCGAAGATCCGGCCCGCCGGCGCGCCCACCCTGTGCGTCACCGAGGGCCGCGACCGCAAGGGCCTCTACCAGAGCGCCGTCGCCGTCCAGCGTTCCTGCGCGCAGGCCACTCCCCCGCGCACCTACCTGGAAGAGGTCGGCGAGGGGCGCTACCGCATCCAGTGGCACCACCCCGAGTTCGGTATCGGCTGCCTGACCGTCATGAACGGCGGCCCGGTGCCCGGCATGCTGGAACCGTGGGACGCCTGCGCCGCCGCCTCCGTCTTCCTTGTCGAAGCCGTCGAGGCACCGGTCCCCGGCGGCTTCCGCATCCGCGAGGAGGCCACGGGCCAGTGTCTCGGCATGGCGGGCGGGGGCACCGCGGCGGGCGTGGAGGTGACACGCCAGGCGTGCACGTCGGCCGTCTCGCAGGAGTTCTTCGTCGACGCCGACACGGAGTGAGGACCACCGCGACGGGCGCGACAGGAACCGGGGACCGGTCGGCACAGCCGTCCGGCCCCGGCCCCGGCCTCACGGTCCCCGGCCTCGTCGGCGGGGTCTCGGCCGACGGGGCGGACGGACCGGTGTGCCGCTTCCAGGGGTACGGCAGCGTGAGCGACCGGCCCGCACACAGTGTGCTGGCTCTCGCGGCGGCTGGACAGTACCGCGAACGAAGACGCACTTCCGCGGGGCGCGGAAAGTGAACGCGGCGGGCGACGCCGCCCGTCAGGAGCGCGGGGTCTCGCCGGGCGGGTGACCGTAGGCGGCGCGGCAGGCGGCGGACCGACCGGCCTGGAGGAGGCGTCGGACACGTCGGCGGCCTCGTGACCCGGCCGACTCCGGACGGGGCGTCCGGCCGGACGCCGCGCAGGGCCATCCGTCTTCCGCGCCCGTCTACCGGAATGGGCCCACACAGACTCGTACCGCCGCCGGGTACCGCACCATCCCCCTCGGGTCTAGCGTGGGGGGGGAAGCATGATGGCCGCACCGCGGCGGCCGTCCTTCCCGGTCCCCGGTCCCCGGACGCGTCCTTGGCCCTCCATCGCACGGAGGTATCCGCGTTTCGGCACTTTCTCCGGGCGGCAGATCTCGCTCTTCATCCGCCTTGCAGTTCACACTCAGGCCCTGCGTGGCCAGACCCGTGAGCCGACAACACGGGCCCGGCCTCCCACCCTTCCGGCCTGTCACCAAGGGGCTCACTCCCGCGCGCCCCGACGGCCGGAGGGGTCACCGCGGCGCCGCTGTGGAGGGGAGCCACGGCGGCGCCGCGACGAACGTCCGCGCACCGTCGCGGCCCCCGTCGCCGTCACCGGTCACCGCTCCGCCGGCCGGCGCACCCGGGCCGCGATGGTGCGCGCGCACGCCATGGCTTCGGCGCGGGTGGTGTCGACCTCCAGGTCGTAGGCGACGCCTTCGTGCACCGCGTCCGCCTGCGAGGCCGCCATGCCCTTGGCCCGGTCGCCGCGCGCGACCTCGCGGCCGGCCGCGACCTCGCTCTCGCACCGCACGCCGACCCAGAGCACCTCCACATCGTCGAGCCGCTTCAGCCACCGCCGCTGCGACGCGGCCCCGCCGAGGAAGACGTCGTCGATGATGATCCTGGCGCCCGCGCGGGCCATGGCGACGACGCCCTCCGTCCAGAACTCCTCCAGCGCCCGGAAGTCCTCGCCGACGCTCACGCCGCCGTCCGCCGTGATCTCGATGCCCGTACCCGACGCCTGCATGCGGGCGGGCAGCGCGTCGACGAAGGAGTCGCAGCCGAACGCCAGCCAGGGGTCGGGCAGTACGTCCTGCAAACACCGTACGATGCCCGACTTCCCGGAGCTGGAACCGCCGTTGAGAATGATCATCCGCGTCGTCATCCCGCCACATTAGCGGCGCGGCTTCCCGCCGTACGGGCCTCGTACCAGCGCGGTGGCSGCCACCKCGCACTCGGCGAGCGGGTCGACGGCGCCGGCGAGGACTTCGCTGTGGAGGGGGCTCGCGGTGCTGACACCGGCGATGAGTTCCTGTGTCTTCAGCATGACGTCTCCCGGCGGGGGCGTGCCTCGTCGCGTGCGGACGCAGCCACGACACGTGTGCGCGGCACGCCGGACGCCATGAGCACTGCCGGATCTGCGCCGCGGCGGCCGGTCGCGCGGCGGACGCCTGCCGGGAGGTCCTGGCCGCCGCACGAACGTAGGCCTGCCGCCCGGATCAGGCCGGGCGCGGTGCGCTCACCCGGAGGCGGAGTTCAGCCACGCACCGATGTCCGGCAGGGCGTCGGGGCCGCTGGTGCGCGCCACCGTGGCGGCGAGGTCGGCGATGGAGACCTGCTGGAGCGAGGCCCGCCAGGCGGCGTCGGCGGCGGACATGACGCGGGCGATGGGGCAGGGCTCCGCGCACCGCTCGGGCGGCGTCCCGAAGGGTCCGCGCTGCCGGATCTCGGTGCAGGTGAACGCCGGGCTCGCCCCGTCCACCGCCTGCACCACGTCAAGGACCGTTATCTCGGCGCCGCCCCTGGTCAGGACGTAGCCACCCGTCTTGCCCTGGACGGATCCGACGAGGCCCGCGCGGGAGAGCGCCTGCATCTGCTTGGCCAGGTAGCTCGGCGAGACGTCGTGCAGTCGCGCGAGGCGCGCGGCGGGGACCGGCTCGGCCGCGGCGGTCAGCACCACACAGCAGTGCAGCGCCCATTCCACGCCACCCGACAGTTTCATGCCTTTTTCCGTCCTCCCCTTTGACTCGGACACAGACTATCCGAGTACTATCCCGGACATCAGGTATCCGAGTTTGCCGCAGCGACGGCACTCGTCCATGGCCACGGAAAGGGCAGGCTCATGAGGATCACGGTCATCGGCGGCACCGGACTCATCGGTTCCCAGCTCGTCACCAGGCTGCGCGACGCCGGGCACGAGGTGGTCGCCGCCGCCCTGTCGACCGGCGTCGACCTCTTGGCGGGCACCGGGCTCGACGAGGCGCTCGACGGCGCGGACACGGTCGTGAACGTGACGAACTCCCCCACGTTCGACGAGGCCTCCCCCGCGTTCTTCCGCACCACCACGGGGCACCTCCTGTCGGCCGGTGAGCGCGCGGGCGTGCGCCACCAGGTCGTCCTCTCCATCGTCGGGGTCGACCAGGTCCCCCAGCTCGACTACTACCGCGCCAAGACCCTCCAGGAAGAGCTGCTGCGGAACGGCCCCACCCCGTACTCGATCGTGCGGGCCACCCAGTTCTTCGAGTTCATGGACGCGGTGCTGTCCTGGACCGCCGACGGCGACACCGTCCGGCTGCCCTCCACCCGCGTCCAGCCCATCGCCACCGCCGAGGTGGTCGGGGCCCTGGCCGACGTGACCACGGGCGCGCCGCTCAACGGCGTCCTGAACGTCGCGGGCCCTGACGTCTTCACCCTGGACGAGCTCGGCCGCCTCACGCTCGCGGCCCGCAAGGACGAGCGCCGGGTCGTCGTCGACGAGCGGGCGGGCATGTTCGGCGCGGTCGAGGGCGACGTCCTCATCGCCGGACCTGGCGCGCGGCTGGCCCCCACCCACTACCGCGACTGGCTCGACTCCTCCCTCTGAGCCCTCAGGACCTGTCGAGGTAGAGACGGTGCGCGATCACCTCCCGGGCGACCGTGAGCAGCGGCTGGTCGTGGCTGTAGGACGAGGCTCCTGGAGGCGGGCGCCGGGGTGCGCGGGCGGCTCCTGGCCCGGGTGGTGAGGGTGTCGGGTGACGTCTGGAGCAGCAGCCGCAGGGTGACCTGGGCGAGGCGGGTGAAGCCCTGGAGCGGCAGGGGCCCGGCCGTGTGCCGGTAACCGGTGAGCACGCCGAGGGTGATGGCGCCGGGCCTGAGGGGCTGGGCGATGCAGGCGCGGGCGGAGGTGCGCAGCGCCGCGGGCTGGAAGGCGGGCCAGCGGGCGGGCGGTTCGGCGGTGCGGCCCGAGTGCGCGGCGTCGGGGACGGGGCCCTCGCCGAGGGTGAACTGGAGGTCCGCCAGGTCGGTGCCGAACGGCGTCGCCGGATCGGACCACACCGGTTCCGCCTGGCCGTCGGCGAGGAGCAGGCTCAGGGTGAGGGTGTCGAGACCGAGCAGCTCCGCCGCCCCGGCCACGGGCAGGGCGTCGATGCCGCGCCCCGCGTCGGCCGCGCGGTGCAGACGGTCCAGAAAGGTGGCGAGGCCGCCGCCGGAGCCCTCGGCGGCGGCTCCCGGCGGGGCGTTCACCGCGAGGGGTCGAGTTCGGCGGGGCCGCTTCCCGTGGCGACCTGGGTGGCGAGTTCGCTGAGCTTCTGGCCGCGGGAACGGGCATGCCCGCGCAGCCTGGCGAACGCTTGGTCCATGGAGATCGACAGCCGCTCCGACAGCACGCCCTTGGCCTGTTCGATCACGATGCGGCTGTTGAGGGCGCGCTGAAGCTGTCCGACCACGGCCTCGCGGCTGCGCAGTTGCCGCTGGTGCAGGAGGCAGCCGGTGGCGGCGGAGGCGAGCGCCTGCGCGATGCGGAGATCGGGCGGCGCGGGCAGCGGCGGCCGCACGATCAGCAGGTTGAGGGCGCCGAGGGTGTACTCGGGCGCCTTCAGCGGGACCGCGCCGACGGCGATGACCCCGGCCGCGCGGGCCTGCGGGGCGAAGCGGGGCCAGCGCCGGGCGCCGGGGCTGCCGTCCGTCAGGTCGACGGCGGGCAGCAGGTCGCCGCTGCGGGCGCTGTCCAGGCAGGGGCCCTCGTCCAGGTCGACCTGGCACTCTTCGAGTTCGCGGCAGCGTTCGTCGGACGCCGTCGCATAGGCCACGGCGCCGTGCTCGTTCAGCAGGGTGACGCCCGCGCCCTGAGCGGGCAGCAGGGCCACGGCGTGGAAGGTCAGGTCATGCAGGAGTTCCAGCGGGTCGAAGTCCGCGACCCGGTGCGCGAGATCGACGACGGCTTCGGCGACCGCGGCTTCACGATCGGTGGAGGGCATCTCAGGCGGCCCGTCCGCTGAGTTCCCCTTCATGACGATGGGCAGGGTCAGGGCGCACACCCGAAGGGGAAGAGGGGGCGGCCCCACCGGGGGCCATGTGTGCTCGCTGACAGGGAGTGCGCTCACC
>NZ_JASKYR010000550.1:0-5396 GCF_041028215.1 Streptomyces flavofungini | reverse complement strand
GTCCGGGTCCTCGGAGTGCGAGCCGGTGCCGTCGCCCGTGCCGGGTATCCGGCCGTCGGTCCCCTCCGGGTCCCCCGTCGCGCCCTCACCCTTCGGAGAGCCGTCCCCGGAGCCCGGAGTGCCGTTGTCCGAGGGCTGTCCCGTCGGATCACCGGTGGGCGTGGACGGCTCCTTCCCGGAACGGTGGCTGTTTCCCGTGAGGTTGCTGATGGTGGTGCCCTCGCCGCCGCTGAAGTCCTTGCCCGCCACCAGTTCGTACGTGGTGATCCCGGCCATGGAGACACCGAACACCACGGCCGCGGCGATCAACGGCCGCTTCCAGCTGCGGATGCGCGCGCGGTGCGTCGTCCCGTCGGTGAACTCGTCGGGCGGGAGCGGCGGCATGACCGTTGTCCCGGGCGCCGTTGTCCCGGGCGCCGCTTCGGGAGCCGTCCCCGGAGTCCCCGGCAGGCCCCCGGCGCGCAGCACGCGCGTGGCGTCGTCCCGGGGCAACGCCGTCGTGGCGTCGAGCTGGCCGAGGAGCTGGGTCCGCTCGGCGTCGGCGTCGGCCGCGGCGACCGAGGGCAGTGCCGTCGTGGGGTCCGCGTCGCCCGCGACGGGCAGCACGGTGGTGGCGTCCGCGTCACCGGTGGCGGGCAGCACCCTCGTCCCGTCCGGGTCGGACTCCGCTTCGCCGTTGCGCGCTGTGCCCGGTCTGCCCCAGGTGGTGGTCACGGGTCCGGTGCCGGAGGCCGCCCCGGTGTACGCGGCCGTCCTGAACGTCACGGGCTCCGCGGACGGTGCGGACGCGCCGGAGAGTTTGGACGTCTCGGGTGGCTTGAACGTGTCGGGCACCGCGGGGGCCGAGGTCACCGGAACCTGCTGCGCCTTGGGCTTGGCCTGGACGGCCACGACCCGTATCTGCTCGCCGGTGCGCTTGAAGAAGTGCTGGAAGATCGTGCCGCCGCAGGTCGCCACGCCGCTCACGACACCGGCGCCGAGGATCGTCCCGTAGACGCCGAGGTTAGAGGCCAGCTTCGCCGCCACGACCGCGGCGATGGCGCTGCCCGCCACCTGCGGCACGCTGAGATCCAGGCGCCGCTTCTCCTCCGGTTCCTCCTGGTCCTTCGACTCCTTGCCGTAATCCGGCTTTTCACGCATCTCCGCCCCTTGCCTGCCTTTCTCGCCTTACTCGACTGACCACACGAGAAGGGGACGTATGGGCGAAGTGATTAGTTCCGTTTCGGGTGATTCAGTGAAGTGCGCCACGCATGTGTGCGAACGCGCGAACGGGGAAGGCGTTCAACTCCCTTCCCCTACGAGAAGTTCGGCGGCGCGGCGGTCCACCCGCGTGGCCCGAATGGAGTACTGTTGCGAGCCCTGGGTCCGGTCTCCCGCCAGGGTGCCCGGGGCCGCCAAGGACCGCCGGGTGGGGGGCTCGCTGCACAGGGTGACGAAAGTCGTCACTTAGCGTTGCGAAAGGGTAACCGTGCCATAACGGCGCTCCAGGGCCCTGGCCCGACACGCCGGGCAACTCGGCAAGGTTGTGGCAGGCTGCACCCGGGCAGGCCACACTCGACTAGCGGAAGCAGCGACGCACGTGACGTCGGCAGGCACCACCCGGGAGGTCCCCATGCCCGAACTGCGTGTCGTGGCCGTCAGCAACGACGGCACACGGCTGGTGCTGAAAGCTGCGGACAGCACGGAGTACACGCTTCCGATCGACGAGCGGTTGCGCGCGGCCGTCCGCGGTGACCGGCCCCGACTCGGCCAGATCGAGATCGAGGTGGAGAGCCACCTCCGCCCCCGTGACATCCAGGCGCGTATACGCGCCGGTGCGAGCGCGGAAGAAGTGGCCCAGTTCGCGGGCATCCCCGTGGACCGCGTCCGGCGCTTCGAGGGACCCGTCCTGGCCGAGCGTGCCTTCATGGCCGAGCGTGCGCGGAAGACCCCCGTCCGCCGCCCCGGCGAGAACACCGGACCCCAGCTCGGCGAGGCCGTCCAGGAGCGTCTGCTGCTGCGCGGCGCCGACAAGGACACCGTCCAGTGGGACTCCTGGCGCCGTGACGACGGCACCTGGGAGGTCCTGCTCGTCTACCGCGTCGCGACCGAGCCGCACTCCGCGAGCTGGACGTACGACCCGCCCCGGCGGCTCGTCCAGGCCGTGGACGACGAGGCCCGCTCGCTGATCGGTGAGACCGACGACATCGCGGCACCCGAGCCCAGCTTCCCGTTCGTGCCGCGCATCGCCCGGCTGCCCAGGGACCGCCCCCTGGAGCGGCCGCTCGACCGCGCCCTCGACCGGCAGATGGACCGCCCGGGCATTCCGCCCGCCCCGGTCGAAGCGCCGGAGGAGGGCGTCGGCGCGGGCGCCGCGGTGGCCGAGCAGGAGCGCGACTCGCTGACCAGCCTCCTGGAGGCGGTGCCCAGCTTCCGCGGCGACATGGTCGTGCCCGAGCGCCCCTCGGTGGCCGCCGCCACGGAGCTGCCGCCCGCGCCCGCACAGGAGGAGCCCGAGCAGGAGGCCGACGCCGAGGAGCCCCCCGCCGCCTCGGCGGGCGCCGGAGCGGCCTACGCGGACGTGCTCATGCCGCGCGCGGTGGCCAGCCACCGCGACCGCCTCGTCGGCTCCACGGACCGTCAGGCCGAGGCCGACGGCGTGCGTCCGGGGCGCCGCGCGGCGGTGCCGAGCTGGGACGAGATCGTCTTCGGCACCCGCCGCAAGAAGCAGGAGTAACCGGCTCACGTACGGACGGCCCGGCACCGGGCCGTCCGTGCGTCCACGGGACCGCCGCGGGTCCGCGCGGCGTCACTTCCGCGGGCCCACAGGACTACTGCGGGTCCGCGCCCGTCGCGACCGGACGGGCCGCGTCCGCCGACCACTCCGACCACGAGCCGACATAGAGGGCGGCCGGAATGCCCGCCACGGCGAGGGCGAGCACCTCGTGGGCGCCCGAGACGCCCGAGCCGCAGTAGACGCCGACTGCCGTGCCGCCGTCCGCGCCGAGCGACGTGAAGCGGTCGGCGAGTTCGGCGGCCGGCTTGAAGCGGCCGTCCTCCTCGACGTTCTCCGTGGTCGGCGCCGAGACCGCGCCGGGGATGTGGCCCGCCACCTTGTCGATCGGCTCGACCTCACCGCGGTAGCGCTCGGCCGCGCGGGCGTCCAGGAGCAGACCCGAACGGGCGAGCGCCGCCGCGGAATCCGCGTCCAGGAGGTCCGTGCCGTTCGGGGCGGGCTCGAAGGAGCCCTCCGCGGGCGCCTGGACGGGTCCCCGCTCCAGCGGACCGGCCCACAGGGCGATGCCGCCGTCGAGGACGCGGACGGACGCGTGCCCCGTCCACCGCAGCATCCACCACAGGCGGGCCGCCGCCCAGTTCTGGCCACCGTCGTACACCACCACGTCCCGGTCGGCGGACACGCCCGCCGCCCGCATCACGGCGCCGAAGCGGTCCAGGTCGGGCAGCGGGTGCCGGCCACGGGCACCGGCGGGTCCCGCCAGGTCGGCGTCCAGGTCGACGAAGACGGCCGAGGGAATGTGCCCCTCCTCGTAGGCGGAGCGCATCGAGCCCTGGTGTCGCCAGCGGACGTCGAGGACGACCGGCGGATTCTCGCCCGCCAGGTCGCTCGCGAGTTCGGTTGCGGAGATGATGGCATTCATTGACCCATCCTTGCGCATGGGGTGGCCGCGCCGCCAAGGTGCGGCTACCCTGCTCGGCCGGACCTTCTCCGAACACAGGGCGTACCTGATGCAGCACTCCGTGTGCGGAAAACGGGCACCGATCGGGCATCCCGCATCAATGGATGAATGACTACGAAACGGGCATCCTCCCGCCCGATAGCGAAAACGAAGCGGCCGTCAGGAAGGCCGAGGAGAAGGTGACGATGACCGAGGCACGGGCGTCCGCCGGACGGCGTGACGGCGCGGGAGCCGGGCCGAGCACACCCGGCACACCCTGCTGGGTGAGCCTGATGGCGCACGGCCTGACAGGTACCCAGGAGTTCTACGGAGCGCTCTTCGGCTGGGAGTTCCGGCCGGGACCCGAGCAGCTCGGGCCCTATGTGCGGGCGCTGCTCGACGGCCATGAGGTGGCCGGCATCGGCCAGCTCCCGCCCGGCAGGCAGCTCCCCATCGCCTGGACGCCGTACTTGGCGACGAACGACGCGGACGCGACCGCGGAGGCGGTACGGCACTGCGGCGGGACGGTGGGCGTCGGGCCCATCACGGCGGGCAGGGCAGGGCGGATGGCCGTCGCGCTCGATCCCACGGGCGCGGTGTTCGGGCTCTGGCAGGCCGCCCGCCACCTCGGTTCGGCGGTGGTCGGCGAGCCGGGCGCGCCCGCCTGGTACGAACTGGTGACCAGGGAGACCTCGGGTGTCTTCCCGTTCTACCGGAACGTCTTCGGCTTCACCGAGGAGGCCGTCGTCTCGGCCGACTTCGACGCTCTGCGGCTGTGCGTCGACGGGCGCCCGGTGGCGTCCATGCGCGGCGTGGGGGACGCGCTGCCGCGTGACCGGGGGCCGCACTGGATGACCTACTTCGAGGTCGCCGACGCCGACGAGGCGGCGAGCCGGGTCGTGGAGCTCGGCGGCCATGTCGTCCGTCCGGCCCGGGACGACGCCCATGGACGGCTCGCGGTCGTCGCCGACCCCGAGGGCGCGGTCTTCACCGTCGTACGCTCCGAGCGCGAGGGCTGAACCCCGCGGGCTCCCGGAGTCCGGGTCAGGCGCGGACGGAGGCGGTGTCCACCGGCAGGACGTCCGGCGAGAGGGCCCCCGCGCGGGCGGTCGCCGCCGTCGTCCTGCGCTGGTGGTGACGGCGGCACAGGACCTCGTAACCCACCTCGTCGGGCGACTGGTTGACGTCGCCGACGACGACCTGGGCGCCCTCGACGACCATTTCGCCGCCTATGGTGCGCGCATTGTGCGTGGCGCGGGCGCCGCACCAGCACAGGGCCTCGACCTGGAGCACCTCGACGCGGTCGGCGAGCTCCACCAGGCGCTGCGAGCCGGGGAAGAGCTTGGAGCGGAAGTCCGTGGTGATGCCGAAGGCGAAGACGTCGAGCCCGAGGTCGTCGACGATGCGGGCGAGCTGGTCGATCTGGTCGGGGGCGAGGAACTGCGCCTCGTCCGCGATCACGTAGTCCGCGCGGCCGCCACGGGAGAGGTGGTCGACGAGGTGGGCGTAGACGTCGAAGTCGTCCGCGGCCTCGATCGCGTCGGTGACGAGCCCGAGCCGGGAGGAGAGCTTGCCCTCGCCCGCGCGGTCGTCCCGCGTGAAGATCATCCCCTGGAGCCCGCGGGCCGAGCGGTTGTGCTCGATCTGAAGAGCCAGTGTGCTCTTTCCGCAGTCCATCGTTCCGGAGAAGAACACCAGCTCGGGCATGAGGAGTCGAGCACCTTTCGGGGCGTGCGGAGG
>NZ_JASKYR010000055.1:0-19415 GCF_041028215.1 Streptomyces flavofungini | reverse complement strand
GTCCGGGGGCGGCCGGTGCGGACGCGGCGCCGGAGGGTGCGGCGGGGTCCGAGGACCCGGTGGGCGCCGCCTCGTCCGTGGGCCCGCGCCCCGGGTTCACCTCGCGGTCGAGCTCCGCGGCGAGCCCGCACCCCGCGAGCAGCGAGGCGGTCACCGCCAGCACCACTGCCCGTCCGACCTGCCCCGGCGTCAACGTCACGCGCAGATCATGCCATGGCCAAAGATGCCGTCCGGCTGGGCATGGATCAGGTGAACCGCGGGATGACCGACGTGCCGTACGCGTCGATGACCTCCTCACGGGCGTCGTGCATCGCGTAGACGGCGAACTGGTCCACGCCGAGATCCCGCAGCTCCGCGAGGCGTTCGACGTGCGCCTCCACCGGACCGAGCAGGCAGAAGCGGTCGACGATCTCGTCGGGGACGAAGGCGGTGTCCGGGTTTCCCGCGCGCCCGTGGTGGCTGTAGTCGTAGCCCTCGCGCGCCTTGATGTACGCGGTGAGGGACTCCGGCACCGCCGAGGAGTGCTCACCGTACTTGGCGACCAGGTCGGCGACGTGGTTGCCGACCATGCCGCCGAACCACCGGCACTGCTCACGGGCGTGCGCCAGGTCGTCGCCCACGTACGCGGGCGCGGCGACGCAGATCCGCACGTCCGAGGGGTCGCGTCCGGCCTCGGCCGCCGCGTCCCGCACCGCCTTGACCATGTACTCCGTGAGGAAGGGGTCGGCGAGCTGGAGGATGAAGCCGTCGGCCCGCCGCCCGGCGAGCGCGAGCGCCTTCGGGCCGTACGCGGCCATCCACACCGGCAGCTTTCCGTCGCGCACCCACGGCAGCCGCAGGACCTGTCCGCCGACGTCCGCCTCGCGCCCCTCGGCCAGGTCCCGGATGACGTCGATCGCCTCGCCGAGCCTGGCCAGGGTGGTGGGCCTGCGGCCCGCCACCCGCATCGCGGAGTCGCCGCGCCCGATGCCGCAGACGGTGCGGTTGCCGTACATGTCGTTGAGCGTGGCGAAGGTGGAGGCGGTCACCTCCCAGGTCCTGGTGCCGGGGTTGGTGACCATGGGGCCGACGGTCAGCCGCGTGGTGTGCTCCAGGATGCGGCTGTAGATGACGAACGGCTCCTGCCACAGGACCGCGGAGTCGAAGGTCCAGCCGTAGCGGAAGCCGTTGCGCTCCGCGCGCCGCATGAGCCCCACGACCGCCGACGCGGGCGGGTCGGTCTGAAGTACGAGTCCGAAATCCACGGTGGGTCTCCTCGCCTCGGTTGACTCGGCTCAGTGCACGTACTGCGCTCGGCTCAGTGCACGTACTGCGACAGACCCCGCGGCACGAACGCGCCGTGCCCCGCCCGGCCCCTGAAATCACGCCGCTCGATGACGAGTTCGCCGCGCGAGAGCACCGTCTCCACCTGCCCGCGGACCCGTTTGCCCTCGTACGCGGAGTAGTCGACGTTCATGTGGTGCGTCGCCGCCGACATGGTCTGCTCGGCGGCCGGGTCGTAGATGACGACGTCCGCGTCGGCGCCGGGCGCGATCGTCCCCTTCTTGCCGTAGAAGCCGAACATCCGCGCCGGTGCCGCGCACGCGATCTCGATCCAGCGGCGGCGCGTGATGTGCCCGTCCACGACCGCCTGGTGGAGCAGGTCCATGCGGTTCTCGACCCCGGGGAGCCCGTTGGGGATCTTGGAGAAGTCGCCGCGGCCCAGCTCCTTCTGGCCCGTGAAGCAGAACGGGCAGTGGTCGGTGGAGACCACTTGGAGGTCGTCGGTGCGCAGGCCGCGCCAGAGCGCCGCCTGGTGCTGCTGAGGACGAAGCGGCGTCGAGCACACGTACTTCGCGCCCTCGAAGTCCGGCTCGGCGAGGTTGTCCGTGGAGAGGAACAGATACTGGGGGCAGGTCTCCCCGAAGACCGGCAGCCCCTTGTCCCGTGCCGCCGCCAGCTCCGCCACCGCCTCCTCGGCCGAGACGTGCACGACGTACAGCGGCGCCTCGGCGACCCGGGCGAGCTGGATGACGCGGTGGGTGGCCTCCGCCTCCAGGAGCGCCCTGCGGACCTCGCCGTGGAAGCGGGGGTCGGTCTCGCCGCGGGCCAGGGCCTGCTGGACCAGGACGTCGATGGCGATGCCGTTCTCCGCGTGCATCATGATCAGCGCGCCGTTGGTGGCGGCCTTCTGCATCGCGCGCAGGATCTGGCCGTCGTCGCTGTAGAACACCCCCGGGTAGGCGGTGAAGAGCTTGAACGAGGTCACGCCCTCGCCCACGAGCCCGTCCATCTCCTTCAGGGAGGATTCGTTGACGTCGGAGACGATCATGTGGAAGGCGTAGTCGATCGCGCACTTGCCGTCGGCCTTCGCGTAGTAGGCGTCGAGGCCCCCGCGCAGGGAGTGCCCGACGGACTGCACCGCGAAGTCGACGATGGTGGTCGTGCCGCCCCAGGCGGCCGCCCGGGTGCCGGTCTCGAAGGTGTCCGACGAGGCGGTCCCGCCGAACGGGAACTCCATGTGCGTATGGGCGTCGACGCCGCCCGGGATGACGTACTTGCCGGTGGCGTCGATGACGCGCTCGGCGGACCAGGCGCCCGCCGCGGCGCTGCCGCTCGCGGCGAGGGCGGCGATCCTGCCGTCCTCGATCAGCACGTCGGCGTGGGTCTCCTCGGCGGCGGTGACGACGAGGCCGCCGCGGATCAGGGTGCGGTCGCTCATGTGGTGCGCTCCCTTCCAGGTGGGCGCCAGGGCCCGGCGTCGCGCGAAGGGCCTGGTGGCGTTGGACCGGGGACTTAGGGTCTTTCGTTTGGATCAGGCCGGGCTCGCGGGGTCTGGCCCGATCCAAACGAAAGACCCTAGGCGTCGCGCAGGGCCTCGCCCAGGACGGCGGCGCCCTCCTCCGCCTCCGCGACGGTCAGCGAGAGCGGCGGGGCGACGCGCAGGACGCTGGTGTCGTGGCCGCCGCCCTTGCCGAGCAGCAGGCCGCCCTCGCGGGCCGCTTCGAGCACGGCGGCGGCGCGCTGGTTCGGCCCCCCGGTGTGCGGGTCGGCCAGCTCGATGCCGATCATCAGGCCGCGCCCGCGCACCTCGCGCACGGCGGGCACCTGGGCGCAGAGCGCCCGGAGCCGCTCGATGAGCAGTCCGCCGACGCGCCGGGCGTTGCCCTGGAGGTCGTGTTCCAGGAGGTACGTGAGGTTGGCGAGGCCCGCCGCCATCGTGACGGGGGAGCCGCCGAAGGTGGAGATGGAGTGGGCGTCGAGGCAGTTCATGATCTCGGCGCGGGCCACCACGCCGCCGATCGACATGCCGTTGCCGATGCCCTTGGCGAAGGTGAGGATGTCCGGCGGACCGCTTTGGGCGTGCGCCTGCCAGCCCCAGAAGTGCTCGCCCGTACGGCCCCAGCCGGTCTGCACCTCGTCGGAGATCCAGAGGATGCCGTGCTCGTCAAGGACCTCCTTGAAGGCGGCGTAGAGCCCGTCGGGCGGCGAGGTGAAGCCGCCGACGCCCTGGATCGGCTCGGCGATCAGCGCCGCCACTCCCCCGCGCCCCTGCCCCAGCATGTCCCGCAGGTCGGCGACGCAGGCCGCGGTGAACTCCGCGTCGCTCAGGTCGGCGTACGGCCCGCGGCTGCGGACGCCGCCGTGCACGTACAGCGTCTGGAGCGGCGAGAGGCTGGTCGGCGACCAGGCGGAGTTGCCGGTGATGCCGACGGCCGTGAAGGAGCGGCCGTGGTAGCTGTTGCGCATCGCCAGGATCTGGTTGGAGCGGCGGTGCGCGGTGGCCAGGAGCAGCGCCGCGTCATTGGCCTCGGTGCCGGAGGTGGTGAAGAAGACGCGGGCGTCGGGGATGCCGGAGAGGGCGGCGACACGCTCGGCGAGGTCGACCATCGGGCGGTTGAGGTAGAGCGTCGAGGAGTGGATGATCCGCCCGGCCTGCTCGCTCACGGCCTTGGTGACCTCGGGCAGGGCGTGCGCGGTCATCGTGGTGAGGATGCCGCCGAAGAAGTCGAGGTACTTGTTGCCCTCGGCGTCCCAGACGTGCCGGCCCTCGCCGTGGGTGATCTCCAGGGGGCGCTCGTAGTACAGGGCGAGCCACTCGGGCAGGACCGCCTTGTGGCGGTCGTACAGGTCGGTCACGGCTGCACCAGCCCTTCGTAGGCGTCGGGGCGTCGGTCGCGGTAGAACGCCCACTGCTGGCGTACTTCCTCGATGAGGCCGAAGTCGAGGTCCCTGACGATGAGTTCCTCGGCCTTGTCGCTCGCGGGCTCGCCGACGAACTGGCCGCGCGGGTCGACGAAGTACGACGTGCCGTAGAAGTCGTTGTCTCCGTACTCCTCCTGGCCGACGCGGTTGATCGCGGCGATGAAGTATTCGTTGGCGACGGCCGCCGCGGGCTGTTCGAGCTGCCAGAGGTAGGCGGAGAGGCCGCGCGAGGTGGCGGAGGGGTTGTAGACGAGCTGGGCGCCGTTGAGACCCAGCTGGCGCCAGCCCTCGGGGAAGTGCCGGTCGTAGCAGATGTAGACGCCGACCTTGCCGACGGCGGTGTCGAAGACGGGCCAGCCGAGATTGCCCGGCTTGAAGTAGTACTTCTCCCAGAAGCCTTTGACCTGCGGGATGTGGTGCTTGCGGTACTTGCCGAGGTAGCTGCCGTCGGCGTCGATCACGGCCGCGGTGTTGAAGTAGAACCCGGACTGCTCGACCTCGAAGACGGGGACGACGATCACCATGCCGGTCTCGCGGGCCAGCTCCTTCATGCGCGTGACGGTGGGTCCGTCCGGCACGGGCTCCGCCCAGCGGTAGTGCTCGGCCTCCTGGACCTGGCAGAAGTAGGGGGCGTTGAAGACTTCCTGGAACCCGATGATCCCCGCGCCCTGCCGGGCGGCCTCCCGGGCGTGCTCCTCATGCTTGGCGATCATGGATTCGCTGTCGCCTGTCCAGGTCGCCTGGACCAGTGCGGCGCGTACGACGTTGACCATGAGCTGCTCCTTCACCTGCCCTTGGAGGGACGGTCCTTGAGAGGACGTCAGAGAGCCTCTACGCACGTAGACCGGGTGCGTAGACAGGAAAACGTAAGCCTCCCCGACGGGCTGAGCAAGACCATCGCCGACAACCGCCGGAGTCGATCATGATTCGCACCCGAGCGGGCGAGAACAGGCACAAAGCGTCGGCGGACCGGCGCTCGAAGATCAGGGCCCGGCGCGGGAGGATCAAGGTCAGGCGCTGAACCCGGCGACGCGCAGGGCGTGCACGAGGTCCCAGTGGTGCTCCTCGGAGACCGCGCGGGCCGTCTCCAGGAGCAGGGGTATGAGCCGGTAGGGGTCGGCGTGCGCGCAGGCCGCGGCGTCCTCGGCGGTGCGGACGCGGTGGTAGGAGTCGAGCAGGGCACGCGCCTCCCGCTCCCGGCCCGCGTCGAGCAGCGCGAGGATCGCCTCGGCGATCTCGGGGGCCGGGCGGGCGACGCCCTGCCGCAGCAGCTTCCGGCAGTCATCGGCGCGGCCCGCCCCCGCGAGGGCGTCCGCGAGGGCCACCAGGCGGCCCGGCGGCAGCGAGGCGGCCTCCCACAGCAGGGTCGCCCAGTCCGCGCCGAGCCCCGCCCTGTGCAGCTCCGCGGCGAGTTCGGGCAGCCGGTCGGCGGGCCGGCCCGCGGCCTCCACGAGGACGCCGTGCGCCTCGCCGGTGCGGCCCTCCTTGCGGAGTCTCGCGAGGAGTTCGACGGTGTCGGCCGTGGACCGCGCCCCGACGGCCTCGTCCTCCGTCACCGGCCCGCCGCCCGCGCCGCCCGGACCGTCGGGATCACGCAGGTCACCCAGGTCACTCGGGCCGTCCCAGGCCTCCGGCTCGCCCGCGCCGGGCTCGAACCAGGCGCCCGGTGGCACGTACGGGCCGTCCGGGCCGTCCGGCTCCGCGGGTGCGAGGGGCTCGGCGGGTTCGGGGACCCGCGGCGCCGGGCCGGGTTCGGCGCGCGCGGCGCCGGGGCCGAACTCCACCCAGGAGGGGCTTTCCGCCGCGTCGAGGCGGTCCATGCGCTCCCGGATCTCCACGCACCGCGCGGAGGCCCGCTCGTGGTCGTCGCGCACCCACGCCAGATCCAGGTGGATGCGGTCGGTCTCGTCGGGGCCCGCGGCGACGGCGAGCTGCCGTGCGAGATCCGCCTCCCGCTCCACGGCGATCCGCTGTTCCCTGAGCATCATGTCGAGCCGGTCGCTCAGCAGCTCGCGGGCGCCGGGTCTGCCGTCGTAGGCGGTGAGCGAGGCACGGTGCAGGGTCCGCGCCCGTTCCGTCTCGCGCTCGGCCTCGGGGATGCCCCGGTCGGCCGCGAGGTCGTGAAGGAGCGCCTGCACCACGTCCCAGGGCGGCACCTCGACGCCGTCCAGACAGGCCCGCATGCCGTCCGGGTCGCGCTGCCAGAACACGCCGCACCACCCGGCGCCCTGATCAAGCCGTCCCAGCAGATCCCGCAGGTACTTCGCGAACTCCCCGACCTGATCCGGGAGTTGTCCCACAGTCATGCGACCAGCTCCGCCCCGTGCAGACAGGAGTATTCCGGTCCGGAAGATAACACCAGATGTGTTACGGGACGACTACACGCAGTTTGACACGAGCGTGTCAGCGCACAGCGGATGGGCTTTCAGACCACGACCGGCTCGCACCGCTCCACGAGATCGTCGAGCGAGAGCCCGAGCACGGAGGCGAGCGCCGCCACGGTGAAGAGCGCGGGCGTCGGCGCCCGGCCGGTCTCGATCTTGCGCAGCGTCTCGGCGGAGAGGCCCGCCTCCGCCGCCACCGCCACCATGCTCCGCACGCCCCGCGCCTCCCGCAGCAGCCGCCCGAGCCGCTCACCGCGCTCGCGCTCCTCCGGGGTCAAAGGTGTCCGCACCATGCGGCCATCGTACGTCCCCGCACGACTGTGACCGGGCGCGGACATCCCCGTACCTAGATCATCCGTACGATGCCCCGGTGACAGCGGAGATCATCGACTACGGACAGTTCGCGGACCGGCTGCGACGGCAGCGGCACGGCGGCGGGAGGTGGGACCTGCTGGCCGCCGTCCAGCGCGAGTGGGGCTTCGAGGACCCGGGCGGCGAGCCGGGCCACTCCCGCTGGGGCGGCGAGAACCAGCGGCACGGCATCGACTGGACGCTGCCGGTACCGGTGGCCCTCAACGAATGGTGGGACTCCGCGCAGGTCCTCAACTCCTTCGCGTACGACCCGCGCCTGTACTGGGTGCACACGCAGTGGCCGCCGAAGATGTCCGAGCTGGAGGTGGCCCCGGGCAGCGGTCTCGTCGCCGGGGACGGCGGCGACCGCCGCGTCTGCGTCTTCATGTCCGAATACCACTTCAGCCACGAGTGGGGCTATCTCGCCGCCGAGGCCGAAGAGCAGGACCCGCGCGTCGTCGTGAGCCTCCGCGGCGAGTGGGTCGAGCAGAGCCCTTCGCTCTCCGAGTTCCTGACGCAGCTCGCCTTCGAGCGGCTGCCCGCGCACTACGGCTGGACGCTGCGGGTCCGCCGGGCGGTGGTCGACGCCGACCCGCTGATCGTGGAGCGGCTGCGCTCCTCCTACCGCGACCTGGGGCTGCCGCCCTGGCAGGAGAACGGCACGGACGCCCTCTCCTACGGTGCCCCGGACGCCGTCGTACGGCACGGGCGCGGGCCGGGGGCCGACTTCGCGGTGGTCGTCAGCGCCCGGACCCGCGAGGCCCTGATCGCCGTCGCCGGGACCCTCGGCCTCGACTGCTCCGGGGAGAAGGCGATCCGCCCGCCCGCGACGGTGCCGCCGCCCCTCGAACAGCTCGGCCCGGTCTCCCTCGCGAGGGGCGAGGCGGACCCGCGCGGCCGGTGGACCGTGCGCTCGCGCGGCCACAGCGCACCGCCCTCGGTGCCCGGCGGCGCCGCCGCGCTGGTCACCGCGCCCGGCACTCTGCGGTCGGTCGCCGCCGACCAGGACGCGACGACCCTCGTGGCGGGCGACACCGAGGGCTGCGTGCACGTCCTGGAGACCGACGACGAGTCCCCCGAGACGATCACCCTGCGGCTGCACCTCGCCCCGGTGACCGCGCTGGCCTGCCTGAAGCTGGAGAGCGGCAAGCGCCTGGTCCTGAGCGGCGACGAGCACGGCGTGATCCGCTACTGGAGCACCCGGCGCAAGCCCCTGCGGGCCCCCTTCGACCGCCGCGCCACCCCGGTGCGCGCGCTCGCCGCCGCCCCGCTGGCGACGGGCCCCGCGCTCGCCGCCGCGTGGGCCGACGGCCTGGTCCGGGTCTGGGACCTCGCCTCCGACGCGGTGGCCGGGCTGCGTCTCGGCACCGGCATCAGGTTCCTCGGGCTCGGCACCGACGGCACGCTGCGCGTCACCGACGGGCACGGCACGGCCGAACTCGCCCTCGACACGGCGAGACTCTGGCCGCACCGCGATCTCCGGCTCCGGCTGGACACCGTCGACTGGGGCTCGCTGTGGACGGCGCGGGGGCCGGGCCACATGGTGCCCGAACTGATCGGCAAGGCCGCCTCCGACGACAAGAGGACCGCCATGGACGCCGTGCACGACCTGTACCGGCTCCTGGTCTCCAAGGAGGCCGCCTCGACCGCCGCCGTGCCCGCGATCCCGTTCCTGGTCGAGCTGATGACGGACCCGGACAACAGGTCCCGCAGCACCCTGCTGCTGCTCATCGCCGACCTCGCCGATGTCCGGCAGGCCCGGGGCGGGCGCGGGGACGCGCAGCTCACCGCCGTGCGCGAGGCGCTGCCCGTGCTGCGCTACCTGCACGACGACCCGGAGTCCGCGATCCGCTGGGCGGCCAACGAGCTGGAGCAGAACTGCGCGGCCTCGCCCGCCTCGTAGCCCGCCGCGCGATTCCCCCGGACCGTGACCGGGGGCCGTACGGCGGCGTGCCGCACGGCCCCCGGCCGGGTCTCACTTGTCCGGGCTCACTTGTCCGGGCTCACTTGTCTGCGCTCATCCTCGCTTCTCCGGGCTCACCACCATGGCCGAGCCGCCGCCCCTGCGCTCCTTCTCGGCCGCCGCGAGCCACCTGCCGCCCGGCAGGCGCTGTACGCCGGTCGCCGCGCCGATCTCCGGGTTGCGCTTGAAGGAGTGGCCGATCGCCTCCAGGGACGCGCGCTGCGGGCTGTCCCACAGGCCCGGTTCCAGCTCGGTCTGGGCGGCGTTGCGCTGGCTCGCGCGCGGCGCCGCGATCGCGTCGACCAGCGGCAGACCCCGGTCGACGAAGCCGGTGAGGGTCTGGAGGACGGTGGTGATGATGCTCGCGCCGCCCGGTGAGCCGAGCGCCACGACGGGCCTGCCGTCCTTCAGCACGATCGTCGGCGCGATCGAGGAGCGCGGACGCTTGCCGGGGCCCGGCAGGTTCGGGTCGTGCACCTTGGGGTCGGCGGGCGCGAAGGAGAAGTCCGTCAGTTCGTTGTTGAGCAGGAAGCCGCGGCCGGGGACGGTGATGCCGCTGCCGCCGGTCTGCTCGATGGTGAGGGTGTAGGAGACGACGTTGCCCCACTTGTCGGCCGTGGTGAGGTGCGTGGTGTTCTCGCCCTCGTACGTCGTCGGCGCCGCCTCGTCGCCCGGGGCGCACGGCTTGGGGTGGCGCGGGTCGCCGGGCGCGAGCGGGCTCTTGAGCACGGCGTCGTCCTTGATGAGGCACGCGCGCGTGTCCGCGTAACGCTGGGAGAGCAGTTCCCTGGTGGGCACGGACTCGAAGGCGGGGTCGCCCACCCAGCGGCCCCGGTCGGCGAAGGCGATGCGGCTGGCCTCGATGTAGCGGTGCAGGTACCGGGTCTTGGAGGCCTTGGAGAGGTCGGTGCGCTCCAGGATGTTGAGCGCCTCGCCGACCGAGGTGCCGCCGGACGAGGAGGGCGCCATGGAGTAGACGTCGAGCCCGCGGTAGGAGGTCTTCGTCGGCTTCTGACCGTTCACCTCGTACCCGGCGAGATCCTTCAGGGAGAGGTCGCCGGGACGGACGCGGCGGCCGGCGTCGGGGTCGACGGGCGGTTCGTTGACGGTGCGGACGATGTCCTTGGCGAGCTTGCCGTGGTAGAGCGCGTCCACGCCCTTGCGACCGAGTTCCTCATAGGTGCGGGCCAGGTCGGGGTTCTTGAACGTCGCGCCGACCACCGGCAGCTTCCCGCCCGGCAGGAACAGCTCGGCCGTCGCGGGGAAGTCGGCGAACCGCGCCTGGTTGGACTCCGTCTGCGAGCGGAAGGTCGCGTCGACGGTGAAGCCGTCGCGGGCGAGGCGCTCGGCGGGCTTCAGGAGCGTGCCGAGCCGTCTGCTGCCCCACTTGTCCAGGGCCGACTGCCAGGTCGCGGGCGTGCCGGGGGTGCCGACACCCAGCCCGCTGGTGACCGCCTCGGCGAAGGGGATCGGCTTGCCGTTCTCCAGGAAGAGCCCGGAGTCGGCGGTGCGGGGGGCCGTCTCGCGGCCGTCGATGGTGCTGACCCGGTGGGTTTCGGCGTCGTAGTGGACGAAGTACCCGCCCCCGCCCACACCCGCCGAGTACGGCTCGGTGACGCCGAGCGCGGCGGCGGTGGCGACCGCGGCGTCCACCGCGTTGCCGCCCTTCCTCAGGACCTCGATACCGGCGGCCGAGGCGTCGGCGTCGACGCTGGCGACCGCCCCTCCGTGGCCGACGGCGACCGGCACCTTCCCGGTCGGCGCCCCGGCCGTGCCCGGTCGGTGCCGCCGGTGGCGGCTCCGGCGTGTTCCGCTGAGCGCGCAGGCGAAGGGGGCGCGGCGGCACCGACCGACACCAATACCCCTCCGACCGCCCATAGCGTCAGATTACGTACGACAGCGCGGCGCATTCGTACCTCCTGTCAACGACCGTCCGCGCAGCGTAACTTCGCATCCCCGATCGCGTAAGGACCGGCTCGAACACGGTTCCGCGGTGCCGCTAGCATGCGCCCCCATGACTGAAGACGTGCGCAACATCGTCCTCGGCCTGATCGCGGCCGGCCTCGGCGCCGTCCTTGGCTGGCTCGTCCGCGGCTCCCTGTCCGGGCGCAGGCTCCGCCGCGAGCAGGCCTTCTTCGGACTGCCCGAGAACGCGGAGTCGCTGCTCGTCGTCAACCGCGACGCGAACGGCCCCGAGCTGAGCGTGGTCCGGCACGACGTGTCCGCGCTCCTCGAACTCTCCGGGGTGATCAAGGAGTGCGGGGCGCACGCGCAGATCGTCGCGCACGACGCCGCCCAGCAGAGCTTCGGCGAGCGCACGGAGTTCTGCGTGGGCAGCCCGGTGGCCAACCGCCGCATGGCCGCCCATATGCACTCCCTGCTGCCGGGCGTCCGGGTGAACACCGAGCCCGAGCCGATACCCGACCGCGGCGCCTTCCAGATCGGCTCCGAGCGCTACCGCCTCGAGTCCGGCCTGACCGAGTACGTGCTCCTCGCGCGGCTCACCGCCGACCGGGGCCAGGAGGCGAGACCGGTCTTCCTCTTCTGCGGCCAGCGCGCGGTCGCCAGCCAGGCCGCCGCCCGCCACCTCGCCCGCCACCACGAGAAGCTCGCCCGCAAGCACGGCGGCAACGCCTTCGTGCTGCTCCTGAAGGTCGTCAACTCCCAGGCGTACGGTCCCGACGTCGTGGAGGTGGTCGCGGACGTGACGCGGGCCGCCCAGACACCGCTCCCCACACCGTCGGCCCGTACCTCCCATCGCGCGAAGTGACGACGCGTACACCCTGAGCCGAGATCATCCGGTGTCTAATGTGACCTACCGGTCATTTTCCGGACATCAGGCAACCCGTCGGCGCCAGGCGTGCTCTCTCCGGGCGGTTTCCCCTTCGCACGGAGGTAGTTTTCTTGACCCCGCACAGCTCTTCGAGCCGCCGACGCCCCCTTCGCACCCGCCACACGGCCGCCGCGGGTCTCGCGGTCCTCACCGTCGCCCTGACCGCCTGCTCGGGCGGAGGCGACGCCTCGGCCGCCGGGACCGCCGACGGGAAGCCGAGGATCGCGGTGAACCTCGCGGGCAGCCACGCGAAGGCGGGCGGCCCGGTCACGGTGAAGCTGGCGGAGGGCCGCCTGAAGCAGGTGACCGTCACGGACGCCGACGGGGCGGAGCTGCCCGGCGAGATCGCGGCGAACGGCGCCTCGTGGACGTCCGGCCGGGTGGCGGCCCCGGGCACCTCGTACAAGGTCCGGGCGGTCACCGACCAGGGCGCGAGCGCCGGGAGGTCCTTCGCGACGGCGGCGCCCGACCAGGTCAACAAGGTGTCGCTCACGCCCGGCAAACGCAGCACCGTCGGGATCGGCCAGCCGCTGTCGATCACCTTCGACCATCCGGTGGAGAACAAGGCGGAGGTGGAGAAACGGCTCAAGGTGTCGACCTCCAACGGCACGACCGGGTCCTGGGGCTGGATCAAGAACTACGACGGCAAGGACCGCGTCGACTGGCGCCCGAAGGAGTACTGGAAGTCCGGCACGAAGGTGAAGCTGGACGCCCGCCTCAACGGCGTCGACTCCGGCGACGGCGGCGGCTGGTTCGTGCGCGACTACGCCACCGGTTTCACGGTCGGCAGGAGCCAGGTCGTGAAGGTGGACCTGGACAGCAAGACGGCGACGCTGACGCGGGACGGCGAGAAGGTCAGGACGCTCCCGATGTCCGCGGGCACGCCCGGCGGCCAGAAGGCGTCCTGGGGCGGCACGTCCGTCCTGATGTCGAAGGAGGGCACGATCAACATGCGCTCCGAGACCGTCGGCCTCTCCGGCAGCGACAGCTACGACAAGATGGTCGACTACTCCATGCGCCTGACCTGGTCGGGCATGTACGCGCACGCGGCCCCGTGGAACCGCGCCTACTTCGGCAACACCAACCA
The DNA here is from genome assembly GCF_041028215.1 of Streptomyces flavofungini. Taxonomy (GTDB): domain Bacteria; phylum Actinomycetota; class Actinomycetes; order Streptomycetales; family Streptomycetaceae; genus Streptomyces; species Streptomyces flavofungini_B. The sequence continues at coordinate 6,612 of NZ_JASKYR010000055.1, read as the reverse complement.
CAGCTCCGGCTGCGTCGGCATGAGCGACGGCGACGCGGGGTGGCTCTACCGCACGGCCCAGATCGGTGACCCCTTCGAGGTCACGGGCAGCGGTTCGAAGGGCGCGCCCGAGGCGGGCAACGGCTACGGCGAGTGGAACCTCTCCTGGTCGGACTGGCGGGCCAGGAGCGCCCTGGCCTGAGGCACGCCCGCCCACAGGCGTGCGGTCCACTCCTCAACAATCGTTACCGGGGCGTAACTTACCGACGGGTTACCCCCGGTAAGAACTCGCGGTTACCGTCGGGTCACTTTGCACGTCCGAGTGAGGAGTGACCCGTGGGACTGCCGCACCAGGCTTTGCGCACCACCACCGTGGGAACAGTGTCGGCGACTCTCGTCGCCGGCGCCGCCTTCGGCCTCGCGCCCGTGGCGCAGGCGGCACCGGCCGCCGCGCCGCGGGCCGCGTCCCCCGCCGACCTGCGCTTCGTGGACATCCCCGGCGACGGCGGCACCAAGCTGGCGGCCAACGTCTTCACCCCCAAGGGCGCGAAGGCGGGCGGGAAGTACCCCTCGATCGTGCTGCCGACGAGCTGGTCCATGCCGCAGATCGAGTACTTCGCGCAGGCCCAGAAGCTCGCCGACTCCGGCTATGTCGTGGTCAGTTACAACTCGCGCGGCTTCTGGCAGTCCGGCGGCGAGATCGAGACCGCGGGCCCCGAGGACATCGCCGACGCCTCCAGGGTCATCGACTGGACCCTGGAGAACACCCCGGCCGACCCCGCCAAGGTGGGCATGGCCGGTGTCTCGTACGGCGCGGGCATCAGCCTGCTCGCCGCCGGGCACGACAAGCGCGTCAAGGCCGTGGCCGCGCTCAGCGGCTGGGGCGACCTGATCGACTCGATCTACAGCGGACGCACCCAGCACGCCCAGGCCGCGGCCCTGCTCGGCGGCGCGGGCGCCCTCACCGGACGGCCGAGCGACGAACTCAAGCAGACACTGAAGGACTTCCTCGGGTCCCACCTGGACAAGGAGGACGAGATGATCGCCTGGGGCGCCAAGCGCTCCCCCGCGACCTACCTCGACCAGATCAACGACAACGGCGCGGCCATCATGCTCGGCAACGCCTGGGGCGACTCGCTCTTCCCGCCGAACCAGTACGCCGAGTTCTACGAGCGGCTGACCGGGCCCAAGCGCCTGGAGTTCCGCCCCGGCGACCACGCCACCGCCGAGGCCACCGGACTGCTCGGGCTGCCCAACGACACCTGGACCTCCACCCGCCGGTGGTTCGACCACTACCTCAAGGGCGAGGCCAACGGCATCGACAAGGAGCGGCCCGTCCAGCTCAAGTCCCGTTCCGAGGGCGGCTACGAGGGCTACCCGGACTGGAAGTCGGTCGGACCCACCCGCAAGAAGATCGCCATGGCGGGCTCCACGACGATCCGCGCCAACGTCGACTCCGGCGCCAACGGCGGCATCGCGATCCTCTCCAACGCCCTCGACCAGTTCCTGAAGATCCCGCCGACGGCCTCGGTGCCGCTGCTTCCGCGCCGCTACACCGGCGTCTGGCAGTCCGAGCGGTACACCACCGCCCAGCGGGTGCGGGGGACGGCCAGGCTGCACACCACGCTCTCCAGCACCAAGGAGAGCGGCACCCTCGTCGCGTACCTGTACGACGTGGGGCCGCTCGGCCTCGGCAAGCTGGTCAGCAACGCGCCGTACACCTTCCACGGCAAGACGCCGGGCCGGCCGTTCGGCGTCGACCTGGAGCTGTTCTCCACGGCCTACGACGTACCGGCGGGCCACCGGCTCGCCCTGGTCGTCGACACGGTCGACCCGCTCTACATCGAGCACAACCCGTCCGGCGCGCAGCTGACCTTCTCCTCACCGGCGGCGGACCCGTCCTACGTGTCCGTTCCCCTGCGCGAGCAGTGATCTCCGGCTGCCGCCGGCCGGGCATGGCCCTACGAGCTACTGCTCCCCCGTGATCTTACGATCCGGGGGCACCCCCATCGGCAGTAGCGTCCCTGGTTCGGCCGGCGCCACTTCCGCGGCCTCGGTCTTGGGATTGCGCCGCTGACGCCTGGACACCCACTGGGCGAACCACGACAGCAACATGCACATCCCGATGTAGATCGGTGAGATCACCATGACCACGGGGATGAAGGGCAAATCGTAGTCGAGATTCGACGCGATCAGCTTCCCGGCGTGAAGGAACTCCTCGTAGGTGATCAGATAACCGAGCGAGGTGTCCTTGAGGGCGACCACCAACTGGCTGATGATGGCGGGCAGCATGGCGCGCACGGCCTGGGGCACGAGCACATGGCTCATGACCTGGGACTTGCGCATGCCCAGTGCGTAGGCGGCCTCCTTCTGCCCGTGCTCCACGGAGTTGACGCCGGAGCGGAAGACCTCGGCGAGCACCGAGCCGTTGTAGAGCGTGAGTCCCGCCACGAGCGCGGGCAGCGGCTGCACCTTCAGCGCCACGAAGACGAAGAAGATCATGACGAGCACCGGCATCGCGCGGAAGAACTCCACGATGAGCGTGGCCGCCCAGCGCACCGGCCGGTGGTCGGAGAGCCGCCCCATGGCGAGCAGCCCGCCGAGGGCGAGCGCGAGGACGGCGGAGATGGCGAACGCCTTGAGCGTGTTGCCGAGGCCCCGCAGAAGCAGCTCCTGGATGCCCTTGTACTCGAAGGGCGTCCACTTGGTCGCGGTGAACTGGTCGGTGTCGAAGAGGAGGTAGAGGACCCAGGCGACGAGGCCGAGTACGACGAGGGTGGAGAGGACCCCGTAGAGACGGTGCCTGAGCACCGTCCTGGGGCCCGGGATGTCGTACAGGGCGGTGGCGTCGTGGGAGATGGCTTTCAACGTGCGGCTCCCCAGCGCTTTTCCAGGACATTGAAGACCGCACTGATGGCCAGGGTGATGATGAGGTAGCCGAGGGCGATCCAGACGAAGGTCCAGATGATGTTGTAGCCCAGTTCGTTGAGCGTCTTGTACGTGCCGAGCAGCTCGGTGACGCTGAACGCGCCGGCGATCGCGGAGTTCTTGGCCAGCGCGATCAGATTGGAGCCGACCGGCGCGATGACCGAGCGGAAGGCCTGCGGCAGGACCACCTTCGACAGGGTCTGCCCGAAGCTCATGCCGAGGCTGCGGGCCGCCTCGCCCTGTCCCTTGGGCACGGTGTTGATGCCGGACCTGAGCGCCTCGCAGATGAAGGCGGAGGTGTAGCAGCCGAGGGCGAGCACCGCGAACACCTTGAAGGGCAGCACCAGGCCGAACCGCGGAAGCCCGAGCAGCACAGCGAAGAAGAGCAGCGTGAGCGGGGTGTTGCGCAGGACGGTCACCCACGCCGTGCCGAAGGCCCGGAAGGAGCCGACGGGCGCGACCCGGAAGGAGGCCATGAGGAAACCGAGCACGAGCGCGAGGAGCGAGGCGAACACGGTGAGTTCGACCGTGCCGAGGAATCCCTCGCCGAAGGTGGAGAAGTTGTCCGTCAGTACGTCCACGACGCCTCCTCAGCTCGCCGGGTAGCGGTCGATGGCGGGCGGCTTCGGCGCGGGCACCCCGGAGAGTCCGAGCGTGGCGTCGTAGGCCTTCTTCCAGGTGCCGTCCTTCTCCCGGGCGGCGAGGGCGTCGTCGACGGCGAGGCGCAGCGCGTTGTCGCCCCGGGGCACCCCGATCCCGTACGGCTCCTCGGAGAAGGGCTTGCCGACGACCTTGAGCTCGTCGGGGACCTTGGCCGCGTAGCCGATCAGGATCGCGTCGTCGGTGGTGACGGCGTCGACCTGATAGGTCAGCAGGTTGTCGACGCAGACGGAGTAGGTGTCGTACGCCACGAGGGTGGCCTTCGGGTAGTCCTTCTGGATGCGCTGGTACGGGGTGGACCCGGCCGCCGAGCAGACGCGTCTGCCCGCCAGGTCGCCCGGTCCGCGGATGTCCTTCTCGTCGGAGCGGACGAGCAGGCCCTGGCCCGCCAGGTAGTAGGGGCCGCCGAAGCCGACGAGCTTCTTGCGGTTGTCGTTGATGGTGTAGGTGCCGACGTAGTAGTCGATCTGCCCGTTCTGGAGGGCGGTCTCGCGGTTGGCCGACGCGATGGTCTTGAAGGTGATCCCCTTCGGGTCGATGCCGAGCGATGCCGAGATCATCTTGGCGATCTCGATGTCGAAGCCGGAGTAGGTGCCGGACGCCGGGTCCTTCTCGCCGAGGTAGGGCTGGTCCTCCTTGGCCCCCACGACGAAGTGGCCCCTGCTCCTGGCCTTCTTCCAGGTTCCCGAGCGCGGGAGCTCGAAGCCCTTCGCCACGGTGTACCGGGGGAGCTCGTCGGCCGCCGGGCCCTTGCCGGGCGGGCTGCCCTCCTTGCCGCAGGCGGCGCAGGCGAGCGCGGACAGGACGAGCGCCGCGAGGAGCCGTGCCGTACGCGTGGTGTGTCGCTTCCTGTGCACGTCTCCCCCGTCAGTGCTTGAGGATCTTGGAGAGGAAGTCCCTGGCGCGCTCGCTCTCCGGCCGGGTGAAGAAGTCCTCGGGGGCGCGGTCCTCGACGATGCGGCCGTCGGCCATGAAGACGACGCGGTTGGCGGCGGAGCGGGCGAAGCCCATCTCGTGGGTGACGACGACCATGGTCATGCCGTCGCGGGCGAGCTGCCGCATGACTTCGAGGACCTCGTTGATCATCTCCGGGTCGAGGGCGGAGGTCGGTTCGTCGAAGAGGAGCGCCTTGGGGTCCATGGCCAGGGCGCGGGCGATGGCCACGCGCTGCTGCTGGCCGCCGGAGAGCTGGGCGGGGTACTTGTCGGCGTGCGCGGCGAGGCCCACCCGCTCCAGGAGTTCGCGGGAGCGCCTGTCCGCCTCGTCCTTCTTGCGGCCGCGCACCTTGATCTGCGCCAGGGACACGTTCTGGAGCACGGTCTTGTGGGCGAACAGGTTGAAGGACTGGAAGACCATGCCCACTTCGGTCCTGAGCCTGGCGAGCGCCTTGCCCTCGGCGGGCAGCGGCTGACCGTCCAGTCTGATCTCGCCGGACCGCACGGTCTCAAGCCGGTTGATGGTCCTGCACAGCGTCGATTTGCCCGACCCCGAAGGGCCGATGACGACGACCACCTCCCCCTTCCCGACGGTGAGGTCGATGTCCCGGAGAACATGCAGCTCGCCGTAGTACTTGTTCACATCACGCAGCTCGATCAACGGATCGACGGCCATGGCTGGATCTGCCCACTCTCTGCTGTGTACGTCCGCGCAAACTATCCGCGTGAAAACGGGACTTACTGGACGACACGCATGTAGGGGCATTAACCGTATTTGACGCAATTAGGGCCGGAACGCGCTTGGGTGAGCGGGCCGGGGGCGGCGCCCCCGGTCAGGCTTCGGAAGCCTCCGCGTAGACCTGGGACAGCTCGGGAGCCCCCTGGACCGCCCAGTCCAGGCCCGCCTCGACGACCGCGATCTCCCGCCCGGAGGTGAGCCGCACGGCCGGGCTGCCGCCGGGCCACACGTGCCAGGCGGCGCCCGGCACCGTCCGCACCACGACCGAGCCCAGATAGAGACCCGCGTCATTGCCGAGCCAGGGCAGCAGCTCCGGATCGTCGCGCCAGCGCGGCAGCAGCTGGTCCAGGGCCGCCAACGAGGCGGGGGTGTCGTCCAGTTCGAGCCCGGCCACCGCCGCCTGGGAGCGCAGCAGCGCGCACTCGGCGAGGAGCGCGGCCACGCCTTCGGGGTTGGCCTCGAACGCACCGGCGAGCCCCTCGCCCGCCCGCTCCGCACCGGGCTGCCGCCTGCGCCACTTGTCGAGGAACGGGATGTTCATGGTCGGCCTCTCCGCTGCCCGTCGATCCGAATATCCGAACGTCCGTCCATGCGTATGTCCAAGAATGTACCTGGCATCAGTTGATCACGGAATCGCGCGGATCACCCGCCCTGGTAGGCGACCCGGGGGCGCTAGAGGGCGCGTACGCGGGTACGTATAACTCTCTGCTGACGGTCTGCTGACTGTCTGAGGGTCGATCCGGGAGGTGGACGGATGGCGTGGTGGGTGTGGTGCGTTGCCGTGATCGCCGTGGTGGCCGACCGGGGCGAGGGGGCGGGCGATGAGTCATGACCTGCACAAAGAGGGTCCGGTGCGGGAGTTGATGCCCGCCTCCGGACTGACCGGGCGCCCGGTCGTCACGCTCGGCGGGGAGGCCGTCGGGCAGGTCAAGGACGTCGTGCTCGACGCGGCCAACGGCAGGATCGCCGGGTTCACGCTCGCCGGGCGCGGGCTGTTCTCCGGGCCGCTGCGCAAGAGCCTGCCCTGGGCGGGGGTGCACGGCCTCGGCGCCGAAGCCGTCATGATCACCTCCGAGGACGTCCTGGCGGACAAGGGTGCCGTCGCCACCGGCGGGGAGGCCTCCGGCGGTCTGGTGCGCGGGGCCCGCGTCCTGACCGACCTCGGGGTGGAGGTGGGCACCGTCCGCGACGTGATCGTCGAGGCGGGCCGGGAGGGTGCCGTGGTCGGCGTCGAGATGTCGTCGACCGAGGCGCTCGGCCGCCACGAGGCCACCGTCTTCCTGGCGCTCGGCAGCCACCCCGCCATGACCGGCGACACGCTGATGGTCCCCGCGCACGACACCGAGGACACGGCCGCGGACCTGGCGGGGG
>NZ_JASKYR010000549.1:0-5861 GCF_041028215.1 Streptomyces flavofungini | reverse complement strand
CACCGGCTCCCGCCCCTCACCGACGGCCGCGACGAAGTCGGCGAGCAGGGGCTGGTGGGGGTTGGGCGGCGGCGGCAGGCACACCTCACCGGCGGCTCCGGCGGCCCGTCCCGGCGGCTCCGTCAGTCCCGTCAGGCGCCCCGAGTCCAGCGGCTCCAGGACCACCGTACGGTCCCCGCCCACCAACTCCATCCGGTCCATTGGCGCTTCGCCGCCCCACTCCACGAGGCAGTCCGCCCACAGGCCCGACGCCCAGCGCAGCGTGAGTGCGGCCCTGCGTTCCGCGCCGCTCGGGAAGGGGTCGCTCAAGCGGGCGGTCACCTCGTGCGGGCGGCCGAAGAGGTGCAGGAGCAGGTCGACGCGGTGGCTGCCCGCGTCCGCCAGGACTCCGCCGCCGGAGACCGCCGGGTCGGTGCGCCAGCGCATCGGGTCATCGGGTCCCGGCGCGAACGCGCAGCGGAACCGCACCTCCACCCGCTCCGGCGTCCAGTCCGCCAGCTCCGCGCGCAGGCGCCGCACCGCGGGCGCGAGGCGCCGGTAGTAGGCGACCCCGGCGCACCCGCCGGCGGCGTCGAGCCCGCCCCCGGTGCCGAGGCCCCCGGCGAGCGGCTTCTCGACCAGTACCGGAAGGCCCGCGCCGAGCACCGCCGCCGCGAGCGGCACATGGGCGGCGACCGGCGTCGCCACGTACACGGCGTCGACGTCCCGCAGGAGCACCCCGGGGTCCGCGCCCGACCGGAGCACGCCGTGCCGCGCCGCCACCCGCGCCGCGCGCCCCGCGTCACGGCCCCAGAGGACGGCGGGCTCCTCTCCGAGCGCGTGCAGCGCGGGCAGCACCCGGCGCGTGACGATGTCGCCGTATCCCGCGATGCCCCACCTCACTCCGGGCCCCCGCTCAAGGAACGATCGCCACCTTCAGGGTCTCGCGGGGCGGCCCGTCGTAGGGGGCGTGCTCCGCGTCCGGGTACAGCGCGCGGCTCGCGGAGAGCTGCTCCATGGCCTTGGGCAGCTCTTCGAGGGGGTAGGTGTGCGTGAGGAGGTCGGGCAGCCGCAGCAGGTCCGCGCGGCGGTGCGCGAGGCGCTCGGCGACCGCGAGGGCCTCGGCGCGCGCGGTGTCCAGCGGCTCGGCGGAGCTGTGCACGCGCAGCCCCTTGCGTTCCCAGGTGACGAGGTCCACGGACACGCGGGTGTCGATGTGGTGGGTGCCGAGCAGGACGACGAGGCCGTTCTGCCGGACGAGGCCGACGCAGGCGTTGAGGGTCGTCGGCGTGCCCACCGCGTCGACCGCGACGTCGAAGTCGGCGCCGACGGCGGCGAGCTGCTCGCCGGAGCCGTCCACCCGCCGCACGTCGTCGGCGCCCGCCGCACGCGACCGTTCGAGCCGCCAGTCGTCGAGGTCGACGGCGACGGCCTCGGCGGCGCCGCGGGCCACGGCGACGCGCAGCGCGAGCTGCCCCACGGGCCCCTGCCCGACGATCACCACGCGGTCCCCGAGCCGCACGCCGCGCGTGGCGTGCACGGCCAGCGGAAGGAGCTGGAGGATGGCGCCCTGCTCGAAGGGCACGGCGTCGGGCAGCACGCCCACGGCTATCTCGCGGGCCAGTGCGAAGTCGGCGTACCCACTGGTCAGCGGCGTGCGTACGAAGACGCGCTGGCCGGGCACCACACGGCTCACCCCGGCCCCGGTGGCCTCGACGACCCCGGCGATCTCATGACCGAAACAGCCCTGGGAGCAGTGCTCGCGCAGCCCGTAGTAGTGGAAGTAGGCGAGGTCGCTGCGGTTGCAGACGGTGCAGGCGCGCACCCGGACGACGACCTCCAGGGGGCCGGGCTCCGGCACCGCCACCTCGGTGCGCAGTCTGATGTCGCGCCTGCCGACGAGCTCGTACCTGCGCATGGCTCTCCCCTCACCGGTCACGAACCGCGGAAGTCACCAGGATTACGCAACTGTCGCCCCGGCACCCGCCATTCGTGTGCCTCGGCCTGTTCGGACTCCTTGACAGCCCCGATCGATACGAGCCAATATCCACTAATCGATTGGCCTGGACCAATAAGCAACGGCCCCGCCATCCCCTCTCGTACCACGAGCCGCCGCCCGCATCAGCCACGTACCGCAACTTCGGAGGTCGCGCCATGGCATCCAGCAGTGACCCGACTCTGGAGCACCTCGCCAACTCCGTGCTGCAACCCGGCTTCGAGGGCACCACGGCCCCCGACTGGGTGCGCCGCAAGATCTCCGAGGGCCTGGGCTCCGTCGTGCTGTTCGCCCGGAACATCGAGAGCGTCGAGCAGGTCGCGCGGCTCACCGCCGAGCTGCGCGCGGAGAACCCCGACCTGATCGTCGCCATCGACGAGGAGGCGGGCGACGTGACCCGCATGGAGGCCTGGACCGGCTCCTCGCGCCCGGGAAACCTCGCCCTCGGCGCCGTCGACGACATCGACCTGACCGAGCGCGTGGCCCATGACATCGGCCGTGACCTGCACGCCGCCGGCGTCTCGCTCAACTTCGCGCCGAGCGCGGACGTGAACTCCAACCCGCTCAACCCGGTGATCGGCGTCCGCTCCTTCGGCTCCCGCACCGACATCGTCTCCCGGCACACGGCCGCCTGGATCCGCGGCCTGCAAGGCGCGGGCGTCGCGGCCTGCGCCAAGCACTTCCCCGGCCACGGCGACACGGTCGTCGACTCGCACTACGGCCTCCCGCAGGTGCGGGGCTCGGCCGAGGAGATCGCGCTCACCGCGCTGCCGCCGTTCATCGCGGCGATGGAGGCGGGCGTCCGCGCGGTGATGACCGCCCATCTGCTCGCCCCCGCCTACGACCCCGACCTGCCCGCGACGCTCAGCCACCGCATCCTGGTGGACCTGCTCCGCGGCGAACTGCGCTTCGACGGGCTCCTGGTGACGGACGGCATCGAGATGGGCGCCGTCACCGACCGCTACGGCATCGACGGCGCCACCGTGCGGGCGCTCGCGGGTGGTGTCGACGCCGTGTGCGTGGGCGGTGAGAGCGCCGACGAGGCCACCGCCGACCTGCTCTCCACCGCCCTGGTCAAGGCGGTCCACGAGGGCACGCTCCCCGAGGACCGCCTCGCCGAGGCGAGCAGGCGCGTGGGCGAGTTCGCGGCCTGGTCGGGCGAGCGCTCCCGGGCGGTGGCCGAGGCCGCGGAGGACCCCGGCATCGGCCTGGTGGCGGCGCGCCGCGCGGTCCGGGTGCGGCACCGTTCGGACGCCGCGCTGCCGCTTGCCGGTGCACCGCACGTCGTCGAGCTCTCCCCGATCATGAACCTGGCGGTGGACGGACGCACCCCCTGGGGCGTCGCCGAACCCCTGCGCGACCTGCGCCCCGGCACCACGTCCGTCCGCCTGACCGAGCCCGAGATCGCGCACACCGGCGACTTCCTCGACCGCGAGGTCCTCGCCCCCGCGGCGGACCGCGCCCTGGTGGTCGTGGTCCGTGACGCGGCCCGCCACCGCTGGATGACCGACACGCTCACCCGCCTCCTGCGCAGCCGCCCCGACGCCCTGGTCGTGGAGATGGGTGTACCGGCGGGCGACTCGCTGGGAGCCGCCCACCTGATCACACACGGGGCGACCCGCGTCTCGGGCATCGCGGCGGCCGAGTTCCTCGTGGGCGCGACCGCCTGACACCGACCGGCGTGCCGCCCCCGGCCCGCCGCGCTCAACTTCGCAGCGCTCAACCCCGCAGCGGCCCCTCGCAGCTGAAGTCGGCGCTGCCCGCCCGGCCGTCGCTCCAGACGTCCACCTCACCGAACGAGCAGTTCATGTCGGCGAGGTTGTTGTGTCCCGCCCCCGAGGCCGACCGGTCGAGCAGGTAGTAGTCGACGGTCTCGGCCATGTCCGTGAACACGGCGTCCGGGTCGTCCGAGGCGCTGAGATGAGCGGTGATGCGTCCGGCGCAGAGGTAGCGCGGCCGCTCGGGCGCCCCGTTGGAGCGGCACTGGGGCGTGACGCCCGTGGTCGCCTGGAAGGAGTCACGGACCTGGGCCGCGGTGGTGTCCCGCAACTGGCCGACCGGCACGTATGTCGTGTCGGGCACGAAGAGGTCGTCGACGTGCGCGATCTGCTCGTCGAGGAAGGCGTCGTAGCCGCGCTGGAGCCCGCCGTCCGCGCCGAGCCGGTCCCGCCAGGCGTCGAAGGCGGCCGGGTCGTCGGCGCGCAGATGGCGGTACATCTCCTTCAGCAGACCGGGCCGTTCGGCCCAGAGGAACTCGAAGAACGTGCCCGCGTAGTCGTAGAAGCGGAAACCGTCACCGTCGTACGTGGCGTGCAGGATGTGCCGGACGCTCATGCGGGGCCCGCCGTTCGCCGTGTCCGCGATGATGCCCCGCACAAGCGACTTGCGGGCCTTGACGCCGTCGTCGCGCGTCGACCCGTCGAAGAACTCGGCCGTCCCCTCGTCCATGGCGGTGGTCCGGTCGCCCTGGTACCAGGGGCCCTCGCCGAAGAACCCGGGCACGGCCCACCGCCCGTTCAGATAGTGCGTGTACTCGTGCCGGAAGAGCTCCTCAAGGGTGAGTGTGGAGTCCTGCGGCACGCGCCGCTGGTAGGTGTAGAAGGTCGCGCCCCGCTCGATGTAGACGCCGCCGTTGTCGGTGCCCATGCCGGTGAGCAGCGGGTGGTAGTTCTCGTAGTCGGCGCGTGAGGCGTAGAGCACGGTCGTCAGACCGGTGTTGGGGTCGCCCGCCAGCGGCTCCTCGGTGCCGACGACCCGGTGGAACTGAGCCTTGACCTGCTTGCTCGCGTAGTAGAGCTGATCGACGGTGTCCCGGCCGAGGGCCGTGCGCACCTTCATGCCGCCCTTGTCGTAGGTGTACGTGTACGGGAAGAGCCGCCGCTCGATGTCCGCCCGGCAGACCTGGTACGGCGCACAGGCCCCGAACTCGTTCAGCCAGGTCACCACCCTGGCCCAGGGCCCGCTGCCCTCGCCGAAGTCGCGTGCGGTGACCGCGACCAGCCCGCCGAGACCACCGACGATCTCGCTCCTGAGTCCGTCGACCTGACCGAACCTGCCGTACTCGCTCAGCGCGTCCCGCACCACCCAGGCGTTGTTCGTGCCCTTGAGGTGGGTGTATCCGGCGAACGCCTTGAAGGCAGCACGGTAGGAGGGGTCCGCCTTGACCGCCGCGTGGAAGGCGGTGTCCTGGTTGCCGGGATACACGCCGAGGTAGCTCAGGGAGAGCGCGGCGAGCGCGGACCCGCCCCAGGAGGTGTCCTTGGCGGTGTCGGGGTGGGCGCCGTCCACGGTGGCGAGCACCCGCTTGACGAGCGGCAGTTGATGCTGCCGGAGCCCCGGCGCGCTCGCCGCGTAGAGCGCCTCGCGCAGCGTCTCGGCGTTGGCACGAGTGGCGTCGAAGGTACGGGACGCGCCGCCGAAGGCGGCGACGGCACGGCGCATGGCGTCGACGGTGGGGCCGTCGGTGACGTCGATCTCGTCGTGCGAGAAGTCCTGGTAGGCGACGGCGTGGAGGTAGGTGAACATCTCCAGGAGGTGGGTCCCGTTCCTCCCGTCGTGCGCGGCGGCGAGCCGGGTGGCGCGCGCGGACACCGCCTGCACGTGCGCGTCCGACATCACGGGGGCGAGCCGCCGGTCCCAGGTCCATATGAGGTTCCGCAGACAGCCCTCGGCGGTGACGGCCGGGTCCCCGAGGAAGTCGGCGAACGCTTCGGGCGCGAGCCCGGTGACCCCGTCGAGCGTGCAGGCAGCGGTCCTCGGCCCGGCCTGGGCCTGCCGCTTGTTCTGGGCCCGCTGCTTTGTCTGGGGTCTGTGGGCGCCGGGGAGGCGGCCCTTCGTGAGGTGGCCGGGCGCCGGGAGCGCGCGGGTGCCGGGCGCGGGGGCGGAC
>NZ_JASKYR010000548.1:0-4904 GCF_041028215.1 Streptomyces flavofungini | reverse complement strand
GCCCTCCCGACGCTGCTCCCGACCGACGGCAAGGGCCCGGTCGGCGGCCTCCTCGGCGGCATGCCGCTGAACGGCAACGGCCTGAACGGGCTGCCGCTCTAGGGCTCACCCCGCGGCAGGACGCAAAGGGGCGCCCCTCCCGTCCGGGAGGGGCGCCCCTTTGCGCCGTGGTCGTCTTCGTCGTGCTCGCTCACCAGGCCTTGCGGGCGGCCTTGTCCTCGGAGGGCAGCAGGAGCCACAGCGCCAGATAGAGCAGGAACTGCGGGCCGGGGAGCAGACAGGAGACCACGAAGATCACACGCATCGTGGCCGCGGAGGTGCCGAAGCGCCGGGCGAGGGCTGCGCACACTCCGCCGATCATCCGGCCGTGGGTGGGGCGGGCAAGGGCGGTCATGTCGGGCTCCTTCGCGAACCGTGGGTGAGGGGCATCTCTTCGTGTGCCCCGATGACTCAAAGCTACGGCCGCGAAGCGGTGCATAGCGTCGCTCTACGGTGCGATCCCGACCCTGGGAATCGTCGGGGTCGGACCCTGAGACAGATCCTTCCGGGGGAGGGCCGCACCCCGCTCCCGCTCCACCCGGTGGCGGAGTCTGGCCCGTGCGGCGGGCACGACCGCGAGATGGACGACCGCCACCCCGAGCGTGTTCAGGAGCAGCGAGTCGATGTCGACGACCTGACCGGGCACCCCGGTCTGGAGCAGTTCGATGCCGAGCGAGAGCAGCGCCCCCGCGGCGACGGTTCGCACCAGGGAACCCCAGGGGGAGACGGCCAGTCTGCCCCCGGCCAGCGGGAGTAGCACACCGAGCGGGGCGAGCAGCAGCAGGGCCTCGCCGATCCGGCGGGTGGCCTGCACTCCGCCGAGCGCCAGATCCGCCTTGATCCCGGCGAGCGGCTGGAGATTCGCGGCGCTCACCCAGGGCACGTCCAGCGGACGCAGCGTGATCCATCCGACGAGCAGAAGGTGTGCGGCGAGGAGGAATCCTCCCACCGCACGGAAGCGGATGGCGGCAATGCGGCCGCCCGAGCCTTGTCGCACGCCCCCCAAGACGTCACAGGCGGCAGGATCGGTTCCGCGTCCCCCCGCCTGTTACCCCACGGTCGCTTCTGTTACTCCACCGTCTCAGAAGGGGGCTCCACCGCGCCCGGCCGGGCCCGGACCTCCGGTGCGCAGGTGTAGCGCCGCAGCGGATCATCACCGGGACCGCCCATGATCACCGACTGGTCGTCGGCCGACGCCGCGCTGTCGGCGAGTGTGCACACGATCTGCGCGAGCGCGAAGGCGGAAAGGTCCTGCGGCTGCCTGCTGAGGCGCAGCGCCTCCGCGGGCTCGCCCCTCGACGGCCCGGAGACCGTGGTCCCGCCCCGGACGTCCGTGGCGAAACCGGCCTGCTTCTCGGCCTCCGAGGGCGGCGCCGCCAGCTCGTCCAGAAGCGCCTGCGCGATCCGTACCCGGTCGGTGCCCGCCCGGTCCTCGTGGACGCGGACGGTCCTGTCGACGGTCACGAGCTGCGCCGCGCAGACCAGGAAGACCTGCACCGGCACCTCGCTGCCCGACTGCGAGGCGATGCTGGAGCCCGACATCACACACGGCACCCGCGACGGGGCGGGCCCGAAGTCGGTCGGCACCTCCGTGGACCTGATCCCGCACCCGGCGAGCCCGGCCGCCAGGACGGCGGTGAGGGCAGCGGCACGCATCCGGCGCCCGGTCATGCGGTTCCTCCCTCGGTCTCGGCGCGCTCCTCGGGGCTCCCGCTGTCCCGCGGCAGCCGCAGCGTGAAGACCGCGCCGCCCTTCGGGCAGTTGGCCGCGGAGATCTCACCGCCGTGGATGTGCGCGTTCTCCAGGGCGATGGACAGGCCGAGGCCGCTGCCCTCGGAACGGGGCCTGGAGGCGCTGGCCTTGTAGAAGCGGTCGAACACGTGCGGCAGGACGTCCTCGGGGATGCCGGGCCCGTGGTCGCGTACGGAGATGACGAGCTCCGCGTCCTCCAGGCGGACGGAGACCTCCACCGGGGAACCGCCGTGCTTGAGGGCGTTGCCGATGAGGTTGGCGAGGATGACGTCGAGGCGGCGCGGGTCAAGGCGTACGGTGATGCCGCGCTCGGCGTCCAGCTCGACCGCGTCCAGCCAGGCACGGGCGTCGATGCACGCGGTGATCTGGTCGGCGATGTCCACGTCGTCCAGGACCAGGCGCGCGGTGCCCGCGTCGAAGCGGGTCACCTCCATGAGGTTCTCCACGAGGTCGTTCAGGCGGCGCGTCTCGCTCACCACCAGGCGTACGGCGGGCTCGATCATCGGGTCCACCGAGCCGGTCTCCGCGTCCAGCTCCTCCTCAAGGACCTCGGTCACGGCCGTGATGGCGGTCAGCGGAGTGCGCAGCTCGTGCGACATGTCGGCGACGAAGCGGCGCGACGCCTCGTCACGGGCGCTCATGTCGGCGACCTTCTTCTCCAGGTTCTCGGCGGTCCTGTTGAACGTGCGGGACAGATCCGCGAGTTCGTCGGTGCCGGAGACCCGCAGCCGGGTGTCGAGCTTGCCCTCGCCCAGCCTGCGCGCCGCGACCCCGAGACGGTGCACCGGCTTGAGCACGGTCGTCGCGGCGGCCTGGGCGAGCAGCGCGGAGCCGATCAGGGCGAGCGCGGTGGCGATCGCCAGGGACCAGCCGAGCGAGCTGAGGTCCTTGGCCTCCGGTTCGAGGGACTTCAGCATGTAGCCGGTCGGGCCGCCGCCGATCACCTTGGCGCCGCCGACGAGATACGGCGTGCCGTGCTCGGAGGTCCGCTGCCAGTACAGGTGGTAGGGGCTCTCGTTGCCCGAGGTGACCGGCTGCTGCTTGTTCACCGCCTTCTGCAGCGAGTCGGGGACCTTGGCGAGCGTGAAGGCGTCCAGGTCGGAGTAGCCGACTATCCGGCCGCCGCCCTTCTTGCGGTCGACGAGCAGCACGCTGTAGCGCTGGCTGCTGCTCGCCATCTGGCCGGCCGCTATCTGCAGTTCCTCCTGCGAGGGGTTGGCGCGCAGCGCACCGGCCCGGGTCTGCATCTGCTGCCGGAAGTCCTTGAGCGCCGCGTCCTGCGCGCGCGTCAGGACGGCCTCGCGGTTGAGCCAGTACGCGATGCCGGACGCGGAGACGGCGGCGGTGAGCGCCACGAGGGCGAACACCAGCACGAGCCGCAGCCGCAGACTCGTGAAGCGGAGACCGGAGAGCACGGCCTTGCGCACCGCGGGCAGTGCGCGGAGCTTGTCCTGCGGTTTGGTCACTGAGGCGTGTCCAGCCGGTATCCGACCCCGCGCACCGTGCGGATCAGTGTGGGCGACGAGGGCACGTCCTCGACCTTGGCGCGCAGCCGCTGCACGCACGCGTCGACGAGCCGCGAGTCACCGAGGTAGTCGTGCTCCCACACCAGGCGCAGCAACTGCTGCCGCGACAGCGCCTGACCGGGCCTGCGGCTCAGCTCCAGGAGCAGCCGCAGTTCGGTCGGGGTGAGCTGGAGGTCCTCGCCGTTCTTCGTCACGGTCATCGCGGCACGGTCGATGACCAGCGAACCGAAGGTCGCCGCGTCATTGGCCTCCCGCTCACCGCGCCGCAGCACCGCGCGGATACGGGCGTCGAGCACCCGCCCCTGCACGGGTTTCACCACATAGTCGTCGGCACCGGACTCCAGGCCCACGACCACGTCGATGTCATCGCTGCGCGCGGTCAGCAGGATGATCGGCAGCTGGTCGGTGCGCCGGATGCGGCGGCACACCTCGAACCCGTCGATGCCCGGCAGCATCACATCCAGCACGATCAGATCCGGCCGCTGCTCACTGAGCAGTTTCAGGCCGTCCTCGCCGGTGGCAGCAGTGGCCACCCGGTGTCCCTGGCGCGTCAGCGAAAGCTCCAGGGCCGTCCGGATGGCGTCGTCGTCCTCGATCAGCAACAGGGAAGGCACGGACGTCATTCTGTCCCATGCCAGGGCTCCAGTACGACTGCTGGAGCGCTCCCTCACCTCACCCTCACGCGCGAAAGGGGTGCCGGACCCCTGTGACAGGCCTGTGACAGTCGGCGGACACCGTCATGAAGTGGCTCGGGCAGAGTTTTGGTCACACGCAAGAAGCACCACAGCACAGACCGAACGAACCGGACTCCACTGACGGGGGGCGCGAGATGAATACGCTGCACAGCACCAGGTCAAGCGCAGTTGTCACGCGTCTCCACGACGTCGGCCGGAGCTCTGAGAAGTCCGGTGCCGTGAGCGGGCGGGGGTGCGCTCGCGGCACTGGGCGTCAGCACACCACGTATATGACGGTGGTTGACGCACCGCACGGGGGAAGCGCGTACGGAGAGGACTCGGGGGAGCGGAAGACCTTGTCGGAGGCGGAGTTCACCGCCTACGTCCAGGAACGCCGCGCCTCTCTGTACGCAACCGCCTACCACCTGACCGGCGACCGGTACGAGGCCGAGGACCTGCTCCAGAGCGCCCTCTTCTCGACGTACCGGGCCTGGGACCGGATCAGTGACAAGGCCGCGGTCGGGGGCTACCTCCGCCGCACCATGACGAATCTGCACATCAGCGCGTGGCGCCGCCGCAAGCTGAACGAGTACCCGACCGAGGAGCTGCCGGAGACGGCGGGCGACACGGACGCGATGCGCGGCACCGAGCTGCGCGCCGTGCTGTGGCAGGCCCTGGCCCGGCTGCCCGAACTCCAGCGCACGATGCTGGTCCTGCGTTACTACGAGGGCCGCACCGACCCGGAGATCGCGGACATCCTCGACATCAGCGTGGGCACGGTGAAGTCCAGCATCTGGCGGTCGCTCCGCCGGCTGCGTGAGGACGAGGTCCTCAGCTTCGGCCGTGACCAGGAGGAGTCCTTCGGCGAACTGGTCGCCTGAGGATCGGAGGGGGACACGGGGGGAGTACGGGG
>NZ_JASKYR010000547.1:0-6247 GCF_041028215.1 Streptomyces flavofungini | reverse complement strand
CGGACTCCGTGGAGCGGGTGCTGTTCTTCCCGCCCCCGCGCGGCCCGCCCGCGCTGTTCAGCCTGCGCAGCAGGTACTCCGCCAGGGGGCCCGGTGCCGGGTGGTCGAAGACCAGGGTGACCGGGAGGCGGAGGGCCGTGGCGCGGTTGAGGCGGTTGCGGAGTTCCACGGCGGTCAGGGAGTCCAGGCCCAGTTCGACGAAGCCGGTGTCCGGGGCGATGGTGGCCGGGTCGGTGACCAGGACCGAGCCGACCATGTCGCAGACCAGCCCCAGGACGAGGGCGAGCTGCTCGTCCGGGGGGAGGTCGGCGAGCCCGGTGAGGTCCGTGCCCGTCGGCCGGGCGGCGCCGGTGCCGGTGGCCACGCCCGCCCGTGGTGCGCTCCGCACGAGGGCGCGGTGCAGCGGATGCCCCTCCCCCGCCGCCGCCTGCGCCCGCAGCGCTTCGAGGTCGAGGCGCATCGGCACCTGGAGCGGCTCGTCCGCGCCACGGGCCACGTCGAAGAGGGCCAGTCCGTCCGCCGAGGGGAGCGGAAGGAGCCCGCCCCGGGCCATCCGGCCGGTGTCGCCCTCGCTCAGGTGCTTGGTGAGCCCGGTGGCCTGCTCCCAGTAGCCCCAGGCCATCGATACGCCCGGCAGCCCGTGCGCCCTGCGGTGCTGGGCGAGGGCGTCCAGGAAGGAGCTGGCCGCCGCGTAGTTGGACTGGCCGGGGTTGCCGAGGACGCCCGCCGCCCCGGAGAACAGCACGAACTCGGCGAGGTCCGTCCCCCGGGTCAGCTCATGGAGGTTCCAGGCACCCTCCGCCTTGGGCCGCAGGACCCGGGCGAGCCGCTCGGGGGTCAGCGCGTCGAAGACCCCGTCGTCGAGGTCGCCCGCGGTGTGCACGACCGTGCCGAGCGGATGCTCGGCGGGGATCGCGTCGAGCACCCGCGCGAGAGCGTCCCGGTCGGCGACATCGCAGGCCACGACGGTCACCTCGGCCCCCGCAGCGACCAGTTCGGCGGTGAGTTCGGCCGCCCCCGGCGCGTCGGGGCCGCGCCTGCCGAGCAGCACCAGACGCCGGGCGCCGCGCTCGGTCACCAGGTGCCGGGCGAGCATGCCGCCCAGCGTGCCGGTGCCGCCGGTGATCAGGACCGTGCGTTCGGGGTCGGACCGGCGCGGCACGGTCAGCACGATCTTGCCGACGTGCCGGGCCTGGCTCATGAACCGGAAGGCCTCCGGCGCCCGGCGCAGATCCCAGGCGCGGCGCGGCAGATGCGTCAGGACGCCCCGCTCGAAGAGGCCGACGATCTCGGCGAGGATCTCGCCGATGCGGCGCGGCCCCGCGTCGACGATGTCGAAGGCCCGGTAGCGCACGGCGAAGTGCTCGGTGGCCACCTGGCCCGCGTCGCGGATGTCGGTCTTGCCCATCTCCACGAACCGTCCGCCGCGCGGCAGCAGCCGCAGCGAGGCGTCGACGAACTCGCGGGCCAGGGAGTCGAGGACGACGTCCACGCCCCGCCCGTCCGTCACCGTACGGAACCGCTCCTCGAAGCCGAGGTCGCGCGAGGACGCCAGATGGTCGTCGGGCACGCCGAGGGCGCGTACGGCGTCCCACTTGCCCTCGCTCGCGGTGGCGAAGACCTCAGCGCCAAGATGCAGGGCGAGCTGCACGGCGGCCATGCCCACCCCGCCCGCGGCGGCGTGCACGAGGACGGACTCGCCGGAGCCGAGACGGCCCATGTCGACCAGGCCGTAGTAGGCGGTGGCGAACGCTACGGGGACGGCCGCCGCCTCTTCGTACGACCACCCCTCCGGCATCGCCACGACGGTGTGCGCGTCGGCCACGCAGACCGGTCCGAGGCCGCTGGGGAAGAGGCCCATCACGCGGTCGCCCACGGCGAGGTGGGTCACGTCGGCGCCGACGTCGAGGACCACACCGGCCCCCTCGGCACCGAGCGTCAGCTCGCCGGGGTACATGCCGAGCGCGCCCAGCACGTCACGGAAGTTGAGCCCGGCCGCCCGCACCTCGATCCGCACCTGCCCGGGGCTCAGTGGAGCCTCGGCGGCGGGCCAGGGCAGCAGGGCGAGGTTCTCCAGGGTGCCCGCGCCGCTGGTGTCCAGGCGCCAAGGGGTGGAGCCGCCCGGCGGCACGAGCGCGCTGTCGGAGCCGAGCGGCGCGAGGCGGGGCACCAGGGCCTCGCCGCCGCGCAGGGCGACTTGTGACTCCCCGGCGGCGAGGGCGGACGCCACCGCGGCGGCCAAGGCCCCGGCCGACTCCTCGGAGCCGTCCACGTCGACGAGGAGGAGCCGGTCGGGGTTCTCCGCCTGGGCGGCCCGCAGCAGACCCCACACCGGGGCGTGCACGAGGTCCTCGACGTCCTCGCCGACGCGGGTGGACACGGCACGCCGGGTCACGACCACGAGGCGTCCGGCGCCGTGGTCCTCCTCGTTCAGCCAGCCCCGTACCAGGTCGAGGGCGCGCGCGGTGGCGGCCCTGATCGCGGCGGGGAGGTCGTCCGTCGGCCCGGCGAGCAGGGAGAGCAGCGAGGTCCCGCCCGCGTCCGACACGGCGGCGCCCGCGTCCCGCAGGGCCGTGGCGAGGTCCAGTTCGTCCGGGCCCGCGACCGTCCACGCGCCGCTGGGCGTGTCGTCCACGGCCTGCGGCGACCACTCCAGGCGGAGCAGTTCGTCGGGCAGGGCGGCGGCGCGGGCGGGTTTCCGGGCGCCGCCGGTGACCGGACGCAGCACCAGTGAGTCCAGTACGGCCAGCGGCCTGCCGGTGGCGTCGGCGACGGCGGCCGAGACCGCGTCGGTCCCCGCGCCGGTGAGCCGCACCCGCACCGCCGCCGCCCCGCCGCCGAACAGCCGCATCCCGGTCCAGGAGAACGGCAGCAGACCCCCGCCGTCCCGTACGAAGCCGCCGAAGCCCATCGCGTGCAGGGCCGAGTCGAGCAGCGCGGGGTGCAGCCCGTAGCGGGCGGCATCGGCGGCACTGCTGTCCGAGTGGTCGGAGTCGTCGGCGTAGTCGAGAGCCGCCTCGGCGAATACTTCCTCGCCGCGCCGCCAGACCGCGCGAAGGCCGCGGAACGCGGGCCCGTAGGCGTACCCCGCGTCGGCCATCACCTGGTAGTAGTCGGCCACCGGCACGGACTCCGCGCCCTCCGGCGGCCACGCCACCAGATCGAACCCAGCCTCATCGGTGCCCCGGGCGAGCAGCCCGGCGGCGTGCCGCGTCCAGGCTCCCTCGGCGTCCGAGCCGGACCCGACGTCGGTCGGCCGCGAGTGCACCTCGACGGTACGGCCACCCGTGGCGTCGGGAGCGCCCACGACGAGCTGGAGCCGGACGCCGCCCGGGGCCTCCGGCGCGAGGGTCAGCGGGGCTTCGAGGGTCAGCTCCTCCAGCCGCCCACAGCCCAGCGTCCGCCCCGCGTACAGCGCCATCTCGACGAATCCGGTGCCGGGGAACAGCACGGTGCCGGACACCGCGTGATCCGCGATCCAGGGGTGCGTCGCGAGCGAGACCTCGCCGCTGAACACGGCGCCGCCGTCGACGAGCCGCACCGTGGACGCGAGCAACGGGTGCCCGGCGGCCGGGGCGCCGCCCTGGCTCCGGGCCGCCCCGACGGGCGCCTCGGCCGGGGCCGCTGGGGCGAGGTCGTCGATCCAGCAGGACCGGCGCTCGAAGGGATACGTCGGCAGCCCCTGCACCCGTACGGGCCTGCCGTCACCCGTGCCGTGCAGCTCGGTCCAGTCGACCACGGCGCCACGCACCCACAGGTCCGCCACCCGGGCCAGCTCCCGCTCGCGCAGCGCCACATCGAGGCCCGTCGCGTCCACGCGGGCGGCCGTGGCGGCGAACACCGCGTCCGAGGGGCGCCCCCTGCGCCACCGCGTGAGGTGCCCGCGCAGTTCCTCGGCGCCGGAGGCGATGACGGCGAGGCGGTGGGTCAGGTCCGTGCGGCCGACCTGCACGGTGTACGCGATGTCCGCGACGGCGGCGGTGGGCCGCTGCCCGAGGAAGTCGAGCCAGAGATCGGCGTAGGCCTCCAGGCGCTCCCGGGTGTGCGCCGAGAGGACGAAGAGGACGGGAGCGCGCCCGGCGGGGCTGGTGCGGGGCGCGGGCTCGGGCGCCTCCTCCAGCACGATGTGCGCGTTGGTGCCGCCCCCGCCGAGGCCGGTGATCCCGGCGCGGCGCGGTACGGGGACCCCGTCCACGGTGACCTGGTCCCAGGCCAGGGGGGCGTCGGACAGCTCGAAGGGGAGCCGGTCGATGTCGATGGCCGGGTTGTACTCGGCGGGCAGCCGGGTCGGCGGCAGCGTGCGGTGCCGGAGGGCCAGGATGACCTTGAAGAGCTGCGCCATGCCCGCGGAGGCCTCGCCGTGGCCGATGTTCGGCTTCAGCGAGCCGATGCGGAACCGCCCCCGCGTGTCCGGGCGGTCCTCGAAGACCTGGGTGAGGGAGGTCATCTCCACCGCGTCGCCGATCTCGGAACCGTTCGCGGTGGCCTCGACGTAACCGATCGTCCGGGGGTCCACTCCCGCGTCGCGCAGCGCCTCTCGGATCACCTCGGCCTGCCGCTGGGAGCTGGGGCTGGTGAAGCCGATGGTGCGGCCGTTGTGGTTGACCGCGCTGCCCCTGATGACCGCGTGCACCGGGTCGCCGTCGCGCAGCGCCTGCCGCAGCGGCTTGAGCAGCACCGCGCCGACGCCCTCGCCGGGCACGATCCCGGCCGCCTCCGCGCCGAACGACGCGCAGTCGTCGCGGTCGGAGAGCAGGCCGACCGTGGCCAGTTCGACGTAGGTGGACGGGTGCAGATAGAGGTTGACGGCCCCGGCGAGCGCCAGGTCGCACCGGCCGGAGCGGAGGCTCTCGACCGCCTCGTGCAGGGCCACGTGGGCGGAGGAGCAGGCGGTGTCCACGGCCTTGCTCGGGCCGCCGAGGTCGAACTGGAACGAGACCCGGTTGACCATGTCCCCGAACGACGTACGGGGCATCTCCAGCCGTCCCTCGGAACCGAGCTGGGTGAAGCCGTGCTTGGCGCCGCCCGCGAAGACGCCTGTGCGGCCACGGATGTCGGCGGGGAGCTTGGAGGGGGCGAGGCCCGCGTCCTCAAGGGCCTTCCAGCACTCCTGGAGGAAGAGGCGCACCTGGGGGTCGGTGTTGCGGGCCTCCTGCTCGGTGAAGCCGAAGAGGGCGGGGTCGAACGCGTCGAACCCGTCCAGGAAGGCACCCCACTTGGAGTGGCTCTTGCGCACCACGTCGGCGCCCTCGGGGCGCGGATCGTAGTGCTCACGCCAGTCCCAGCGCCGCCCCGGGATCTCGGTGACCGCACTGCGCCCCTCCATGAGCAGCCGCCAGAAGCTGTCCTGGTCGGGGGCGTCGGGGAAGGTGCCGCTCATGCCGATGACGGCGATGGCGTCGGCATCGGCATCGGCATCGGCGTCGGCATCGGCATCGGCCAGGTCGTCGGAGTCGCTCACCTCACTGCTCACGTCGGCGGCGGCCTCGACGGGGCTCTCCGCCACGGCCTCCACTCGCGGCGTCTCGGGGACCGCCTCGGGGGCACCCCACCCCAGGAACCCCCGGCAAGCAGCGGGGAACCGCTCGACGAGGTGCCCGGCCACGCCCTCGACCTTGGCGAACTCGAAGAACAGGGTGCGGGAGGCCGCCGGGAACGCCTCGCTCAGGAGCTGGTTCAGACGGGTGCGGGTGATGGAGTCGATGCCGTAGCGGTCGAGCTGCTCCCTGGGGTCGACCTCACCGTCACCGTCCGTGCCGCCGAGCAACTCGGTCGCCATCAGGGCGATCCGCTGCTCCACCGCTTCCGCGAGCCGCTCGGGCCGCCGCTCCGACGGCTCGACGGCCTCTGCCACGGGAGCGGAAGCAGGAGCAGGAGCAGGAGAGGTGGAAGGAGAGGTGGAAGCAGGAGCGGGGCGGGGCGCCGGAGCGGCGGCCGTCGTGGTCGGCGGGATGCCGTGGCGGGTCCCGGCGAAGGGGTAACCGGGCAGGGAGAGCCGCGCCGGCGTGCCGTCGCGGTGCAGGACGGCCCAGTCCACGGGCCCGCCCCGCACCCACAGCTCCGCCGCCCGCGCCAGCTTGCCGCGCTTGAGCCACTTGCCCACGGCCTCGCGCAGTTCGTCGTCGTCGGCGAAGAGCCGGGCCACGTCACCCCGCCCGTCGCCCTCGCCGAGCCAGCAGTTGTCGGGCAGCTCCGTACCGGCGGCCAGGGCGCGCAGACCGGCGACGAGTTCCGCCAGGTCCGCCAC
>NZ_JASKYR010000546.1:0-4806 GCF_041028215.1 Streptomyces flavofungini | reverse complement strand
GCCTCGTCTCGGCTGCCGCCGACGGCGCCCGGCTGGCCTACCGCGCCGTGCTGCAACTGCACAGTGTCAGCGACCCCTCGCTCGTCGCCGACGCCGCCGAGGTGTGGTCCGGTAGCGAGACGTCGGCGCAAGCTTTCGGACCACGCTCGAAGATGGACGCGCTCCTCGCCCTGCGCCGCGCCACGCGCGCGTGGCCGCCGCTCGCCCCGCTGCTCTCGGCCACCGTGCCCGATGCGATCGAACTCGCCGACGAGGAGATCACCGAACTGCTCGGCGAGGGAGCGCGCGCGCTCGCGGTGGCGGGTGTCGACGTGCACTGGCCCAGGGAACTGGCGCGCAGCCTGACCGCGCGCGCGGTCATCGGCCCGCCGGACGAGGCAGAGGACAGCGCCGGGAAGGGCCAACAGAAACTGTCCTCCGACACCCCCTCGTTCCTCTCGGCCGACGCACTGCTCGCCTTCAACTGGCGCTTCGCGCTCGGCGGCCAGGAAATCACCCGCGAGGAACTCGAACGGCTCGCCGAAGCGAACCGGCCCGTGGTGCGCCTGCGTGACCAGTGGGTGCTCATCGATCCCGACGAGGTGCGCCGCGCCCGCAAGCAGCAGGACCGCAAAGTCACCCCCATCGATGCCCTCAGCGCAGCCCTCACCGGCACGACCGAGGTCGAGGGGCAACACATCGGCGTAGAGCCGACGGGATGGCTCGCCACCCTGCGGGAGCGCCTGGCCGACCCGGAAGGCATGCGGTCAGTCGGCCAGCCCGAGGCGCTCGCCGCGACGCTGCGCGACTACCAGTTGCGTGGTCTGAACTGGCTCGCACGCATGACCTCACTCGGTCTCGGCGGCTGTCTTGCCGACGACATGGGCCTCGGCAAGACCATCACCCTGATCTCATTGCACCTGCACCGCCAGACGCAGGAGGACTCCGCAGGACCGACTCTGGTGGTCTGCCCGACCTCGTTGATGGGCAACTGGCAGCGCGAGATCGAGAAGTTCGCGCCCGGCACGCGCGTACGGCGGTTCCATGGCGCCCGGCGC
This sequence comes from Streptomyces flavofungini, assembly GCF_041028215.1. GTDB lineage: Bacteria > Actinomycetota > Actinomycetes > Streptomycetales > Streptomycetaceae > Streptomyces > Streptomyces flavofungini_B. The sequence continues at coordinate 3,769 of NZ_JASKYR010000546.1, read as the reverse complement.
GGCCTGGAGGACCTGGCCGACGGCGAGTTCGTGCTCACCACCTACGGCACGATGCGTCTCGACGCGGAGAAGCTCGGGCAGACCCCGTGGGGCATGGTCGTCGCCGACGAGGCCCAGCACGTCAAGAATCCCTACTCGGCGACGGCCAAACAGCTGCGGACCATCAACGCACGCGCGCGCGTGGCACTCACCGGCACGCCGGTGGAGAACAACCTCTCCGAACTGTGGGCCATCCTGGACTGGACCACCCCTGGACTGCTGGGCAGGCTCGGTACCTTCCGCACGCGCTACGCCCAGGCCGTAGAGGGTGGCTCCGACCCCGGCGCCGCCGAGCGGCTGGGACAGCTCGTACGGCCGTTCCTGCTGCGCCGACGCAAGTCGGACCCCGGAATCGCCCCGGAGCTGCCGCCGAAGACGGAGACCGATCGAGCCGTAGCCCTCAGCCAGGAACAGACGGGCCTCTACGAAGCAGTGGTCCGCGAGACTATGGCGGAGATCTCGGGCGCTGACGGGTTCGCACGACGAGGACTGATCGTCAAGCTCCTGACCGCGCTCAAGCAGATCTGCAACCACCCGGCGCAGTACCTCAAGGAGGACGAGCCCCGCATCGTCGGCCGCTCCGGGAAGCTGGAGCTGCTCGACGAACTGCTCGACACGATCCTCGCCGAGGAAGCAGGCGTGCTGATCTTCACCCAGTACGTCCAGATGGCGCGGCTCATCGAGAGGCACCTCGCGGACCGCGGTGTCCCGGCGCAGTTCCTCCACGGCGGGACACCGGTGGCACAGCGCGAGGCGATGGTGCAGCGCTTCCAGGACGGCGAGGTACCGGTCTTCCTGCTGTCCCTGAAGGCGGCGGGAACCGGCCTGAACCTGACGCGCGCCGAGCACGTCGTGCACTACGACCGCTGGTGGAACCCCGCAGTCGAGGCACAGGCCACGGACCGCGCGTACCGCATCGGCCAGACACAGCCAGTGCAGGTGCACCGGCTGATCGCGGAGGGCACGATCGAGGACCGCATCGCCGAGATGCTGCTGCGCAAGCGTGAGCTGGCAGACGCCGTCCTCGGTGCGGGCGAGGCGGCCCTCACCGAGCTGACCGACGCCGAGCTGTCGGACCTGGTGGAGCTGCGAGGGGGCGCACGATGAGTGGCATTCATGACGATATGTACGAAGCCGATAACGATGACCCGCGCGGGCGTGCGGGCGGGCACCTTCACGAGCGCACGTTCGCGGCCCTGCCGCCCGCACATGGGCGGGGCTTCGCACAGAGCTGGTGGGGGCAGGCCTGGCTGAAGGCTCTTGAGGACACGGCTCTCGACAACGCTCAGCTCAAAGCGGGACGCAGACTGGCCCGCCTGGGCGCTGTGGGAGCGGTCTCGGTGCGGCCGGGCCGGATCACGGCGGTCGTCAAGGACCCCGACGGCACGCCGCACCGCTCCGACGTGCTGCTCCAGGAGCTGAGCCCGGAGGCTTGGGAGCGCTTCGCGGACATGGCCATCGAGCGGGCCGGACACATCGCGGCACTCCTGGACCGCGACATGCCGCCGCACCTGGTGGAGGACTCGGCGGCGGCCGGAGTCGAACTGCTGCCCGGCATCGGCGATCTGGAGCCCGAGTGCGACTGTGAGGCGTGGGACCACTGCGGGCACACGTCCGCGCTCTGCTACCAGATGGCGCGACTGCTCGACCAGGACCCTTTCGTTCTCCTGCTGATGCGGGGACGCGGGGAGCGTGAACTCCTCGACGATCTCCAGGTGCGCAGCGCCGCACGCACCGCCGCGCCCCACGACGGAGGCGGCCCCCAGGAAGCCGCCCAGGAGGGCGTCAGCGCCGCGGAGGCGTACGCGGAGGGCGACATCCTGCCTCCGCTGCCCGCCCTGCCGGAGCTGCCCGCCGAGCCCGGTCTGCCGCCGGCCCTGGACACGGAGGCGGAGCCCGGCGCGGACCTCGATGTGACAGCGGTCGAGTTCCTGGCGGCGCAGGCGGCTGCCGAGGCCTACCGGCTGCTGGCCGACGCGCTGGCCCCTGGGCATGAGCGGCACGCGGTGGAACCCGAGCTGTCCGTGGAGGAGGATGCCGTCCGGCTGGCCGCCGCCGAGCCGGAGGCAGGAGTCAGGGACCGGCTCGCGGCAGTGTCGGCGCGCGGACACGAAGACCTGGCACTCGCTGTGCGGGCCTGGCGTTTCGGCGGCCGGGCCGCCCTGCACGTGCTGGAAGAGGAGTGGACACCGGAGAGCGAGGCACTGGCACGCGCGCGTGCCGCACTGGACGCCGCGTGGGACGACGACGAACGGCCGTCTCTGCGGGCCGCGCGCAACCGCTGGACCGTGGTCGGCTCCGACGCGCAGTTGCGTCATGGCCGTGACGGCCGCTGGTGGCCCTACCGCGAGGAGGGCGGCCGATGGGCCCCGGCAGGGCCCGCCGCGCACGATCCCGCGACAGCGCTGGCCATGGCGACCGGCAGCGAGTAGGGGCCGGTCGCGGGCGTCCGGGCGGCGCCACCGGCGCGCTCTGAGCCTGCGGCCGTGCGCCGGGAACACCGGCACGCGCACTCCCCCTGCCCAGCGATTGAGCGCGGCCACGTCATCGTCGACCGTTGGAGCAGTCGGGACAGGGAGGCCCGACTACACGAGCCGCCCGGGCTCGCCACGGGGACCACGAATTCCTCAGCTCTGCCAGCGCGGCCTGGCCGAAGGGGGATGATCAGGGACACTGTGCCGCACGCACTGATCGGACCGGTGCATGCCGACGCCGCCTCCTGCCCCTCGATGGAGGCGGCGTCGGCGCACACATAGCGGCTCGGTGAGGTGCTCAGGACAGCGGCTCGGTGAGGTGTGCTCAGGACAACGGCCCCGTGAGCTTGCGCTTGCCCGCTCCGGAGTCTCCCGCCAAGCTGCACGCGACGTCAGCAATGCCGGTCCTGTAGCCCGATGTGTTCGGGTACTGCACCAGGGTGCCTCGTACGGTGGCGGACGGCTGACTGCGTGCCTTGCGCTCCAGCGGCCTTCGGCACAGGTCTGCCGCTGCCTTCTTCAACTGCGTGTTCGTCGTGTACGAGCCCTTGAGTAGCGCGAGTTCGACCACTTCGGCGTCATGTGGAGTGCCGCACGCCTTCTTCGATGCCTGGCCGGGCTTACCGGCGCTGACGTTGAAACAGTCACCGGCCTTCAACCGGTAGTACGGCACATCGCCGCCCGCGGGCGTGGGGATCAGCGAATCCAGGTCCGTCGGGAAGTCCGTGGGCACCGAAGGAAGCGCACTGGGGAGGTCGGTCGGGACCTCACTGGGGAGGCCCGTGGGCACCTCACTCGGGAGCTCCGTAGGGATACTCGAGGAGGGCGTCGGCTCCGACTCCTCACTGCTGCTCTCGACCGGCCGCTTCTTCTCCTTCCCGTCGTCACCGTCCCTGATTACGAGGACGATCGCGGTGATGACCCCCACGGCCACGATGAGCGCGAGCAGGACGAGGAGACCCCCACCGCCCGCCGGCCCGCCTCCTGCGGGTGGCGGAGGCTTCGGACCGCCTCCTGGAGGCGGCTACGGACCGCCGCCAGGCGCCGGGGGACGGCCGCCTCCGGCCGTACCGCCGGGAGGCCCCCCGGGGCGGCGCAGGGGGCTCCCTACGGAGCTCCCGAGTGAGGTGCCCACGGGCCTCCCCAGTGAGGTCCCGACCGACCTCCCCAGTGCGCTTCCTTCGGTGCCCACGGACTTCCCGACCGACCTGGATTCGCTGATCCCCACGCCCGCGGGCGGCGATGTGCCGTACTAC
>NZ_JASKYR010000545.1:0-5262 GCF_041028215.1 Streptomyces flavofungini | reverse complement strand
CGGGCCCGGGACCGGGGTGACCTCGGCGCCGAGGGTGTGCAGCAGGTCCACGTTGGAGCGGGSCACGCGGCTGTGCAGGACGTCGCCGACGAGGGTGATGCGCTTGCCCGCCAGGTCCTTGCCGAGCCCCTCGTCGGGCCCGACCAGGCGGCGCCGCATGGTGAAGGCGTCCAGCAGGGCCTGGGTGGGGTGCTGGTGGGTGCCGTCACCGGCGTTGATGACGGCGGCGTCGATCCAGCCGGAGGTGGCCAGGCGGTACGGGGCGCCGGAGGCGCCGTGCCGGATGACGACGGCGTCGACGCCCATCGCCTCCAGGGTCTGCGCGGTGTCCTTGAGGGATTCGCCCTTGGAGACGGACGAGCCCTTGGCGGCGAAGTTGATGACGTCGGCGGAGAGCCGCTTCTCGGCGGCCTCGAAGGAGATCCGGGTCCGCGTCGAGTCCTCGAAGAAGAGGTTGACGACGGTGCGGCCGCGCAGGGCGGGCAGCTTCTTGATCGGCCGGTCGGCGACCCGGGCCATCTCCTCGGCCGTGTCGAGGATGAGGACGGCGTCGTCGCGGGAGAGGTCGGCGGCCGAGATGAGGTGTCGCATCATCGGGGGTTACTCCGGTGTGTGGAGGTCTGCGGGCACGCGGGCGCGCAGGGGTGTGCCCTGGTGCCCGTGCGGGGAGGAAGCCGGTCCTGTCAGGCGGAGGCGGGCTTGGCGCCGAGCAGCACGGCGTCGCGGCCGTCCTCCTCGGTGAGCTGGACCTTGACCGTCTCCCGCAGCGACGTGGGGAGGTTCTTGCCCACGTAGTCGGCGCGGATGGGCAGCTCTCGGTGGCCGCGGTCGACGAGCACGGCGAGCTGCACCGCGCGCGGGCGCCCGATGTCGTTCAGCGCGTCGAGGGCGGCCCGGATGGTGCGGCCGGAGAAGAGGACGTCGTCGACGAGGACGACCAGGCGGCCGTCGATGCCCTCACCGGGGATGTCGGTGCGGGCCAGCGCGCGCGGGGGGTGCATGCGCAGGTCGTCGCGGTACATGGTGATGTCGAGGGAGCCGACCGGAACCTCGCGTCCGGTGACGCCCTGGAGCTTCTCGGCGAGCCGGCGGGCGAGGAAGACGCCACGGGTGGGGATGCCGAGGAGGACCACGTCGTCGGCGCCCTTGGCGCGCTCGACGATCTCGTGGGCGATGCGGGTCAGTACCCGCGCGATGTCGGGGCCCTCGAGAACGGGGCGCGCGACAGCGGAGTCTTTCGTTTCCTGCGTGTCCATATGAAAACGGACCTCCTTCTCCGCCTCACGGGACGGACTTTAAAGGACGTCGAAATTGCGCCACCACGGTACCAGCACTGGTGACCGAGTACGACATCGGACTCCACCGATGGAGCGGTAGAGACCATTCGGCTTGACGCAGGCAAGTAACGCTGCGTAACCTCACAGTGAGTTACCAGCCACGCGGCGGAGCCGCCTGATTGTCGCAGCGTCCGGGGAGCTATATGTCCAGCGAATACGCCAAGCAGCTCGGGGCCAAGCTCCGTGCGATCCGTACCCAGCAGGGCCTTTCCCTCCACGGAGTCGAGGAGAAGTCCCAGGGACGCTGGAAGGCGGTCGTGGTGGGGTCGTACGAGCGCGGCGACCGTGCCGTGACCGTGCAGCGCCTCGCCGAGCTGGCGGACTTCTACGGCGTCCCGGTGCAGGAGCTCCTGCCGGGCACCGCCCCCGGTGGCGCCGCCGAGCCGCCGCCGAAGCTCGTCCTTGACCTGGAGCGTCTTGCCCATGTGCCGGCCGAGAAGGCGGGCCCGCTCCAGCGCTATGCCGCCACGATCCAGTCCCAGCGCGGTGACTACAACGGCAAGGTGCTCTCGATCCGCCAGGACGACCTGCGCACCCTCGCCGTGATCTATGACCAGTCCCCCTCGGTCCTCACCGAGCAGCTCATCAGCTGGGGCGTGCTGGACGCCGACGCGCGCCGCGCCGTCGCGCACGAAGAGGTCTGATCACCACCTCACAGCTCAGCAGAAACGTGCCGCCGGGGTGGCCGCAGCCGAAAGGCCGCGGCCACCCCGGCGGTTTGTGCTTTACCCAAAGCTTTGGCAGGCGCCCATGGGGGCACTTTCCGTGTCCCCGACGTCTGCCCTTTGGTGCATGGCCCCGGTGCATGGCTCCGCCACGGACGCATAACCGCCTTTGCCCGAGGAGGGTTCAAGGAGGGCCCGAGGAGAGGAAACCCGGAGGGCCCGCGGCTGTTCGCCGCGGGCCCTCCGGGTGACGTTACCGAGCGGCCTTACGCCTCGTCGCGGCGCAGGGACGGCTTCAGGTCCTTGAAGCGCCCGAGCAGACCGTTCACGAAGGACGGCGACTCGTCCGTGGAGAACTCCTTGGCGAGCTGGACCGCCTCGTCGAGCACCACCGCGTCGGGCGTGCCGTCGACCCAGACCAGTTCGTAGGCGCCGAGCCGGAGGATGTTGCGGTCGACGACCGGCATCCGGTCCAGGGTCCATCCCACGGCGTACTGCGCGATGAGTTCGTCGATGCGGCGCTCGTGTTGCGCGTACCCCTCGACGAGCTCCATCGTGTACTCGCTCACCGGCGGCTGCCGGGTGTCGGACCGCGAGTGGCGCACCCAGTCAGCCAGGACCGTCAGTACGTCGGTGCCGCGCTGGTCGGCCTCGAAGAGGATCTGGAAGGCGCGCTTGCGGGCCGTATTACGAGCAGCCACGGTTAGCTGTTCACCCGGCCGAGGTAGCTGCTGTCACGGGTGTCGACCTTGATCTTCTCGCCGGTCGTGATGAAGAGCGGCACCTGGATCTGGTGACCGGTCTCCAGCGTGGCGGGCTTGGTGCCACCGGTGGAGCGGTCGCCCTGGACGCCCGGCTCGGTCTCCTGGATCACGAGCTCCACGGCGGCGGGCAGCTCGACGAAGAGCACGGAGCCCTCGTGCTGCGCGACCGTGGCGGTGAAGCCCTCGATCAGGAAGTTGGCGGCGTCGCCGACGGCCTTCTTGTCGACGTGCAGCTGGTCGTAGGTCTCCATGTCCATGAAGACGAAGTACTCGCCGTCCATGTAGGAGAACTGCATGTCGCGCTTGTCGATCGTGGCCGTGTCGACCTTGACGCCGGCGTTGAACGTCTTGTCGACGACCTTGCCGGAGAGCACGTTCTTGAGCTTGGTGCGCACGAATGCCGGGCCCTTGCCGGGCTTGACGTGCTGGAACTCGACGACGGACCAGAGCTGGCCGCCTTCGAGCTTGAGCACCAGGCCGTTCTTGAGGTCGTTCGTGGAAGCCACGGTTGCTTCAATCTCCTGGACTGACGTGGACGACCCCGGCGCACGCGCACAGCACTGGGCTAGAGCGCGAGCAGCTCCTTGGTCGTAATGGTGAGTAGCTCGGGTCCGCCGTCCGCCTCGGGGCGTACGACGAGCGTGTCATCGATCCGGACACCGCCCCGGCCCGGGAGGTGAACCCCCGGTTCGACGGTGACCGGCACGCAAGCGTCCAGTTTACCCATGGCCGCGGGCGCCAATTGAGGGTCCTCGTCGATTTCGAGCCCCACACCGTGACCGGTCACCGGAGCGAGTCCTTCTGCGTACCCCGCCGAGTCCATCACATGACGGGCCGCGCGGTCCACGTCGCGGCAGGCCGCGCCCGGCACGAGGGCCTCCCTGCCCGCCCGCTGCGCCGCGAAGACGAGGTCGTACAGCTCGATCTGCCAGTCCGCGGGCGAGGTGCCGATGACGAACGTACGCCCGATCTCGCACCGGTATCCGCGGTAGCTGGCCCCCAGGCAGACGGAGAGGAAGTCGCCCTCCTCCACCCTGCGGTCGGACGGCCGGTGTCCGCTCAGCCCCGAGTTCGGCCCGGTCCCGACCGAGGTCGCGAAGGCGGGACCGTCGGCCCCGTGATCCACCAGACGCCGCTCCAGCTCCAGGGCGAGATGCCGCTCGGTCCGCCCGACGAGAATGGATTCGAGCAGCTCCCCCAGGGCCTGGTCGGCGATCTCCGCGGCGATCCGCAGGCAGGAGATCTCCTCCTCGTCCTTGATGAAGCGGAGCTGCTCGACCGCGCCGCCGAGGTCCACCAGCCGCAGCCGCGGGGCGACCGAGCCGAGCGCGCGGTGCCGGGCGACGGTCAGGTCGTGCTCCTCCACGGCCAGCGACTCGGCGCCCCGCGCGGCGGCGAGCCCGGCGCCCGCCACGGCCGGGTCGGCGCCCGGCTCGGGCAGCAGCCGCATCCGCAGCGCCTCATCGGGCCGCCCCTCGCCGTGCTGATCACTGGGGGGTCTCCCGCACAGCAGGACGTCCTCGTCCCCGCCCACAAGGAGCACGGCGCCCTGGGGCGCCGCCCCTGCGAGATAGCGGACATTGGCGGGCCGGGACACCAGCGCCGCGGCGGTTCCGCCCGCGGCACACCGCTCCCTCACCCGCTCCCTGCGGACCGCGTACACCTCAGACATGGGGCGAGCCTATGAGCGCGGCCGCGCTCCGGCCCGGCCAGCGCGTCCGACCGGGCGTCGGGGCGGCGGCACCGGCGGCTCAGGGCCCGGCCGGAGCCCTCACCACTGCGGCGGGCTCGCGATCGCCCGGGCCAGGACGTCGTCCAGGAGCTGGGCCGTGGCGGGCACGTCCAGTTGGGAATTGTCGATGATGGGCAGGCCCGAGCCGTACCAGCCCGCCATGCGGCCGTGGATGCGGGCCACTTCCTCGTCGGTCAGGCGGCGGTTGCCGCTGCGCCGGGCGTTGCGCTCCAGGACGATCTCCAGGCCCGGCAGGAGGACGACGGGCAGCAGGCCGGGGCCCACATGGCGCTTCCAGCCGCCGAGACCGACGACCGGACGGTCGGGGAAGACCGCGTCGTCGAGGATGCAGGAGATGCCGTTCGCCAGGAAGTTGCGCGCGGCGAAGCCGCAGGTGCGGCGGGCCAGGCGGTACTGGGCCTCGGAGTGGTCGTTCCAGCCCGACTGCGGGTCGGCGAAGCCCGAGCGCACCCATTCGCGCACGTCGTCGAGGCTGATGTGGGCCGTCGGCACAGGGCGGTGCTCCGCCCAGTACTTCGCCACGCTCGTCTTGCCCGCGCCCGCGGGGCCGATGAGCAGCACGGCGAGCGTGGCGGCCGCGGTGTCGGCCTGCGCCGTGCCCGGGGGCGGGCTCGGCATCGCGACGGGGGTACCCGGCGGAAGCTGGATGTGCCCGGTGCTGTCCGGGGGCGGCACGGGGCCCGGCGGGTGCGGGGCAGGCGGGTGCGGGACAGGTGCCTGGCCGTGCGGGTGCGGGTGCGGGA